>CANHSW010000244.1 GCA_947463165.1 Cyanobacteriota bacterium | reverse complement strand
TAACGACACCATTGGCCGAGCTGCCCTCGGTAGTGGTCGCGGAATTTTCAGAGTCAGGGTCTTGCTTACGTCTGGGTTTGCGGGTAACAGTCTTCACTACTACAGCCTCGCCGGCAGCATTGGCCACCATCAGGATTTCTGGGGCAGCTTTGGGCTTGGTGTTGGCGAGGAGGGAGCTCATGGAGAGAAAGAATTAGGCAGTGAGACGACAAAGTCGAAAGAGAACAATTAATCGGTATCAGGCGCTCAGACCACAGATGTAGTGAGCTGAAAAGTGACATTTCCAGGCCTGATCAAGCTGTGCTCAAAAATGAGCCAAACAGAATTTTGTTCAAATCAGCATTAGATTTGTTCGAAGGTGATTGGCCCAGTCACTGCTGCGATAGAAATTAAAGTTCATGGTTCAGCTTTGGATGGCTTCGGGGTTGGATGGCTTCAGCCTTGGCTGGCTTCAGGCTTGGACTGCTGTTGAAGCAGGTGTTGCTCATGCTTCGTTCCCATGGCACGGAGGAGCTTGAGACGAATGCCTAAAAAGCCCGAGGGCCTGCAGGACTCGATAAGCCAAGCTTGGTTCGGCCGAAATGAATCGATACAAAAGCAAACAAATCTCAGTCAATGACCGGGGTTAGCAACGCCATGACCTCAATCCAGTCTTTAAGCCAGCAGATACTGAGACTGCCAAGGGATCAAACTGCCAGGGGATCAGACTGCCAAGTGAATGGTCTGCCAAAGGAACTGACTGCCAAAGGAACTGACTGGCAGGGGAAGAGTCTGACAGGGGAAGGGTGCCAAACCGATCCACGCTATTGCGACCCTACATCGGTGGACCAGCTGGCTGTGGACCGGCTGGCTAGGAACCAGCTAGCCGTGGACCAGCTAGCCGTGAACAAGTGGGCTGTGAACAAGTGGGCTGTGGGAGAGCCAGCAGTGGACCGGCGGGCCTTGGATTGGTTAAGTGTCCGGTGGTTAGAGCTGGACCGTTTAGGGGCTGGCTGGGCGGCCAGGGGTAGGTGGTTTGCTGACGTGGTCGGGGAGACAGGAACCAAGGGTCAAAAACAAGTAGCCGGGGCCGGGGCCGTAGCAGCGTTGTCAGGGGTGGTCTCAGACCGGGAGGCCATGGTGGGATGAACCCAGGCACTCTCTACAGGTCTTCCCGCTGGTACGGAACGCCGCTCGTTCCGACGACAGCCCAAGGACTGTCCAACTCTTTCATTTTATGGATGGCAAGTGACCATTGCAAGCTTGGACACCCCCCCATGGCTTGATATCTGGGTGGAGGCCGGCCGAGAGGGCCAGGTATTCACCTACGCCAACCCCCTGGGCCTGGAGCTGGGGGTGGGGGATCTGGTGCGGGTGCGGCTGAATGGACGTCCCCACAGCGGTCTGGTGGTGGGGCTGCCAGGCCAACCGCCGCCAGGGTTGAGCGCTGAGGCGCTGCGACCGATTGAAGCGGTGCTGGAGGCGGCGGCTGTGGACGCCAGCTGGCGCCAGCTGATCGAGGCGGTGGCCCAGCAGTGCCACACCAGCAGCTTCCAGACTCTGCGCAGTGCCTTGCCGCCAGGTTGGCTGGGCAGCCGTAGTCAGCCCAAGGCGATTCGCCAGCGCATTCACTGGCAGCTGGCCCTGATCCAGGACCCTGCCCCTGGCGAGGCCGCCTTCCAGCGGCTGGGGGAGCGGCAAAGGGCCCTGCTGGAGATCCTGCAGGCGCGCGGCGGCCAGGCACCGATGCGAGAGCTGTTCCAGCAGGAGGGGGTCAACCAGGCGGTGGTGAAGGGTCTGGAGAGGCGAGGTCTGGTGGTTCGCCAGGCGCTAGCGGAGGGTGGCCCTGCGGGACCGCTGTTGGCCAAGGGCGAAGTTGGCCAGCCACTAACCCCCCCCCAGGCCGAGGCGGTGGCGGCAATCACCGCCGCCGCCGCCGGTGAAAGCCTGCTGCTCTGGGGGGTGACCGGTGCGGGCAAGACCGAGGTGTACCTGCAGGCAGCCGCCCACAGCTTGGCCGCGGGCCGCAGTGTGCTGCTGCTCACACCGGAGATCGCCCTAGTGCCTCAGCTCCTCGACCGCTGCAGGAGCCGTTTTGGCCAGGGGGTGTTGGAGTGGCACAGCGGCGTGGCTGAGGCGGAGCGCATCCGTAGCTGGCGCCACTGCCTGAAAACGGCGAATTCCCACAGCCCCCAGTCCCACTGCCCCCAGCTGGTGGTGGGTACCCGCTCAGCGGTGTTTCTGCCCCTGGCGGATTTGGGATTGATCGTGCTCGACGAAGAACACGACAGCTCCTATAAGCAGGAAAGTCCGATGCCTTGCTATCACGCTCGCAGTGTCGCCAGGCTCAGGGCGGAGCGCAGCGGTGCAAAGCTGCTGCTGGGCAGCGCCACTCCTTCGTTGGAAACCTGGCATGACTGCAAGGCCGGTCATACCAAATTGCTGCGATTGCCAGAGCGGATCGCTGGCCGGCCCCTGCCCCAGGTGCGGGTGGTGGATATGCGCCACGAGCTGGCGGATGGTCATCGCCGGCTGCTCAGCCGCGCCCTGATGGGCCGACTGGAGGGATTGCAGCAACGCGGTGAACAGGCGGTGATCCTGGTGCCGCGCAGGGGTTATCGAGCCTTTTTAAGTTGTCGCAGCTGTGGGGAGGTGGTGCTCTGTCCCCATTGCGATGTGTCCCTTACCGTTCACCGCCGTGGCGATGGTCACGAGTGGTTGCGCTGTCATTGGTGCGATTACAGAGCGGAAGCCAGTAAGCGCTGCGACCATTGCGGCTCGGAAGCTTTCAAACCGTTTGGGGCCGGCACCCAAAAGGTGATCGAACAGTTGGCCAGTGAATTAGAGGGCCTACGGCTATTGCGTTTTGATCGAGACACCACCCGTGGCCGCGACGGTCATCGTCGCTTGCTTGAACCATTCGCAGCCGGAGATGCCGATATATTGGTGGGTACGCAGATGTTGGCTAAGGGTATCGATCTGCCCCGGGTTACCCTGGCAGCGGTGCTGGCCGCAGATGGTTTATTGCATAGACCAGATCTGCGTGCCAGCGAACAGTGTCTGCAATTATTGATGCAATTGGCCGGCCGTGCCGGCCGGGGCGAGCGTCCTGGGGAGATGCTTGTGCAGACCTACAGCCCGGATCATCCGGTGATCCGCCATCTAATTGATGGACGCTATGAGCAATTTTTAGAGCAGGAATTGCAGTTGCGACGCCAGGGATCCCTGGTGCCTTTCAGCCGGGCTTGCCTACTTCGTTTGAGTGGACCAACCGCCAGCGCCACCGCCACCGCAGCCACCATCCTGGCGGAACAGATTCGCCCCCAGGTGCTGGCCGCTGGCTGGCTGTTGATCGGCCCAGCTCCAGCGCCGGTCACCAGAGTTGCCGGCAGGAGCCGCTGGCAGCTGCTGTTGCATGGGCCTGCGGGCAGTGAGCTGCCTCTGCCGCCAGAGCTGATCCTGCGGCAGGGATTGGGCACAAGCATCAGCCTGGCAATAGATCCAGATCCCCAGGAGCTTTAATAAGGCTATTTCAGGATTTATGAATAAAAAATTGCCAGCGAGCGTATTGCTCGCGAACATCGATAAATCCGGCTGCTGAGATAGAGAACATTGAGCGAGGTGAATGCTGCGATGTTTCTTAAATCAAAACGGCATAGAGCAGTCTGGCTGGTGCTTTTAAGATCAAGATTGCAGAGATATTTAGTGCTTCCCTGGCTGTCCTTTAGCCGAAGCGGCCACTCACGTAATCCTGGGTGGCTTTCTGGCCGGGGGCATTAAAGATTTGCTCTGTGTCGTTATATTCAACAAGGTAGCCAACTTTGCCGGTGCCGCCTTCTACCGCTTCAGCATTAAAGAAAGCGGTCATGTCGGATACTCGAACTGCCTGCTGCATGTTATGGGTCACGATGATGATCGTGTAGCTGCGCTTCAGCTCATGCATCGTCTCTTCGATTTTCAAAGTGGATATTGGATCGAGGGCTGAACAGGGTTCATCCATCAAGATCACCTCTGGCTCAGTGGCAATGGCGCGGGCAATGCAAAGGCGCTGCTGTTGGCCACCAGAAAGGGCTAGGCCGCTCTGTTTTAGTTTGTCTTT
>CANHSW010000243.1 GCA_947463165.1 Cyanobacteriota bacterium | reverse complement strand
GGGGCTGGTGGCTGGTTATGGAGTTGGTGGGGGGGGATTTGGTGGGGGGGCATGACGCGGGTCAGGCCAGCCAGAGCAGGGCGGCCTGGGTGCGGTTGCTGACCTGGAGCTTCTGGAGCAGCACGTGCACATGGCTGCGCACGGTGCCTTCCCCGATTGCCAGGCGTTGGGCGATGGTGCGGTTGTCATCCCCTTCGGCAATGCAGGCCAGCACCTGCCGTTCCCGCGAAGTGAGGCTGTCGAGATGTTTGGCGTGATCAGCTCGCCGGGGAGATCTGGATCCTGATAAAGCCTGCAAGGCAGCTGTGGCTTTGTGATCCCACCAACTGGCGCCCGCCAATAAAGAAGCCAGTGCCATTTCCACCTGTTCAAAGGCCCGCTCCTTGTGGAGATAGCCGCGGGCGCCCGCCTGCCAGATCTTCTGCACCCAATCGGGATCGTCCTGACTGGTGATGATCAACACCGGAATGGCGCTGGTTTTGGTGATGTACCTACAAGTGGCCAGGCCCCCCATCCCCGGCAGCACCAGATCCAGCAGCACCAGATCGATGGGCTTGCTCTCCAGCAACTCCAGGGCCTGTTCGCCATCGCCAGCCACGTGCACCTGCTCAACCCCAGCGCACCCTTGGAGATGGGCAGCCATGGCCAGCTGGTAGGCCTGGTCGTCCTCAATGAGCAGCAGCCGCACGGTTAAACCTCCGCCTCAGGCAGCTGCACCACAACCTTGGCGCCACCGCCGGGGCAGTTGCTGGCGCTGATACTTCCTCCGTGGGCTGCGCTGATCAGCTGGCAGAGATAAAGCCCCAGGCCGGAGCCGCGGGCGCCGCTGTCGGTCTGTGAGAAGCGTTGAAACAGCTTGGGCAGTTCCTCTGGTGGAAAGCCAGCGCCGCCATCGCGTACATCCACCTGCCAGCTCCCAGGCTGGTGGCTCAGCTGCAGCCACACTCGCTGGCCGCGCAGGCTGTGGTGCACCGCATTGAGCAGCAGGTTTTCGATCAGGCGGCGGAGCAGGGAAGGATCGGCCTGCAACGCCATCTGGTTCAGACCTGCCTGGGGCTGGCGCAGCACCAGGGTGATCTGCCGTTGGGCGGCAATCGGCTCCACCGTGCTCACCGCCTCCTGGGCAATGGCCAGCAGATCGCAGGGTTGCAAATGCATCTGGAGTCCCTCCTGCTCAGCCCGGAACACCTCCAGCAGGTCGTTGATCAGGCGCAGACAGCGCTGCTGGCTGTTGCGGATCGCCTCCACCGCCGGCACTTTCTCCAGCATCGTCAGGGAAGCAAGTGTCCCTAGCACCGGCGTTTTGAGGTCGTGGGCGAGAGTGGCGATCACATCACTACGAAGTTGCGTTTCGGCCAGTTCAACGTTCAGCGCGGTGCGCTGCTGTTGCAGGGTCTGGTTACGAACCACCAGCGTTGTGGTTGCCGCCAGGCCTGAGCAAACGAGCAGGCGATTGACCAGCACCACAACCAGGTTGTGATCAATCGGCCGTGGCAGCAGCAGGTTCACCAGGGTGACCGCACAGCAGATCAGCAAAAACCGCCAGGCCTGCCGTCCTGTGCGTTGCGACGCGCCTAGCAACAGGGGCACCCCGTAGAGGATGCCGAGCACCACATCCGGAGGCGTCGCCAGCTCCACCAGCAGAATCGCAAGCCAGATCGCCCACACCAGGCTGATCGGCAGGGGGGGGACCATCAGGGCTCTGTTTCGTTCGCCGGCTGGGCCGGCAAGCCTTCTGAAATCAGATGCAGGTCGATACTGAGTCCGCGCAACTGGTGCTGCAGGCGCTCGGAGAGGGGCCTGCGCAACAGGGCCTTGAAGCGTGAGCGCATGGTCTGTCCCAGCACGATCTGGGTGATGCGCTTCTCCTGGGCCACCCGGGCGATGGTGGGCAGGATCTCCGCACTCTCCTCCCGCAGGAAGGTGCCGCCCACGTCTTCGCAGAGCTGGCGGCATTCCTCCTGGATCAGCGATTCTTCGCGGCTGAGAAAGCGATTGGGATCCTGCACGGTCAACATCAGCAGCGGCGCATCCATGGCGGCGGCCAGGCGGGCGGCGCGGCGCAGCAGGCGTTTGCTGGTGTGGTGATTGGCCAGGCAGACCATCACCCGTTCTCGCAGGGGCGTGATCGCGGGGAGGATGTCGTTCTCGACCCGATCGGCCACCTCCCGCAAAGACAGTTCCCGCAGGGCCACCAGATGGCGCCGCTGGAAGAAGTTGGCCAGCGCCTGGCCCACCTTTTCAGGCGCGTAGACCTTCCCCTCCTTGAGCCGCTCTTGCAGGGTTTCTGGCGTCACATCCACGAGCACCACCTCATCGGCCAGCTCAAGCACCCTGTTGGGGATGCGTTCGCGCACCACCACTGAGGTGAGTTCGGCCACCAGGTCATTGAGGCTTTCGAGGTGCTGGATGTTGAGGGTCGAATAAACATCAATGCCAGAGAGCAGCAGCATTTCCACGTCCTGCCAGCGCTTCTGCCGCTCACTGCCCGGCAGGTTGGTGTGGGCGAGTTCATCGATGAGCACCAGCTGCGGATGCCGGGCCAGCACGGCGGCCACATCCATCTCCTCGAGGTCAACCCCCTGGTAGCGGATGCGCTTGCGGGGAATCTGCTCCAGACCTTCCGCCTGGCGGGCGGTGTCCTGGCGGCCGTGGGTCTCCAGCAGGCCGATCACCACATCGGTGCCCTCCCGCAGCACCTCTTTACCCTCCTGGAGCATGCGGCAGGTCTTGCCTACGCCAGGCGCCATGCCGATGAACACCTTGTGGCGGCCGCGCCGGTGGGTGGAGCGAATCATCGCCTCGCGGGGACCGGCGGGCTTTGCGTTGTTTGCGAAGAGGCCAGTTGGTCGAGGGCCAGATTGAACGTGAGCACGTTCACCACGGGCTCGATTGCCTGCATTCCTAGTGGGCCTTCTTGGTGCTGGGGTATCAGGCGCTCCAGCTCAGCCAGCTGCAGCTGGCGTTCGCGGGCCAGGCGGGGCAGCTGCTGGCGCGCGGCCTCCAGGCTGATGTGCGGATCGACCCCGGAGCCGGAATCCAGCAAGAGTTCGGCTGCGGGTTGGGCCACGCCAGCGCTTTGCCAGCGGCTGGCGGCGGCGGCCACCCGTGTCGCCAGCTCAGGATTGCTGGCGGCCAGGTTGGGGGCACCGGCCGGGCGGCCCTGCACATAGCGCTCTGAGCTGAAGCCTTGACCGATCAGCCGCGAGCCCACCACCCGCTCGCCCGTGCGCAGCAGGCTGCCGGTGGCCGCATCGGGTGCCACCAGCCTGGCCAGGCCTAGCAGCGGCAAGGTGATCACCACCACGGTGAGCAACCAGAGGAGCAGGGTGAGGCGAACCCCACGCCAGAGTTGGGCAGCGGCTGACATCAGAACTTCTCCGGTTGGGCGATCACGGCGAACAGGTAGCCCGACAGGGCCACGGTGCCGCACAGCAGCAGCGCCAGGGTGCGGCTCTGGAGCGGTGGTTGGCTATGGCGCAGCTGAGGGGCCACGATCAGGGTGCCGGCCACGAGCAGGAGTGGTAGCCAGAAGCGGATGGGCAGAATGCGGGCCATGGGATGGTTTGGAGCGGGGATATCTGAAAACGAGAATCTCGAGATTGGGTAGCGGAATAGCCAGAAGGCGTTAAACCAGCCGCAGGGCACCGAGGGCAATATCGATCAGCTTGATGCCCACAAAAGGAGCGACCACGCCCCCGGCTCCGAACACCAGGAGGTTGCGGCGCAGCAGCTGTTCCGCGCTAAGCGGCCGGAATTGCACTCCCTTGAGGGCCAGGGGCACCAGGGCCGGAATGATCAGGGCGTTGAACACCATCGCCGAGAGAATCGCGGATTGGGGTGAGGCCAGCTGCATCACATTCAGCGCCTCAAGGCCCGCCCCGGCGAACAGGGCCGGCAGGATCGCGAAGTATTTGGCGATGTCGTTGGCGATCGAGAAGCTGGTGAGCGCGCCGCGGGTGATCAGCAACTGTTTGCCGATCGTCACGATGTCGATCAGCTTGGTGGGATCGCTGTCGAGATCCACCATGTTGGCCGCCTCCTTGGCCGCCTGGGTGCCGGAATTCATGGCGACGCCCACATTGGCCTGG
>CANHSW010000242.1 GCA_947463165.1 Cyanobacteriota bacterium | reverse complement strand
TTGGCCACCAGAAAGGGCTAGGCCGCTCTGTTTTAGTTTGTCCTTGCATTCGTCCCAGACAGCCGCCTTGCGCAGGGAACGCTCCACTAATTCATCCATATCACCTTTGTAGCCATTGATCCTGGCGCCAAATGCAATATTTTCGTAGATGGTTTTCGGAAAGGGATTGGGTTTTTGAAACACCATGCCGATTCGGCGGCGCACCTCTACGGGGTCAATGCGTTTGTCGTAGAGATCGTAGCCATCAAAAACAACTCTTCCCTTCAAGCCGCAACCAGGGATCAAATCATTCATCCGGTTGAGAGCACGAAGAACCGTGCTTTTGCCACAGCCGGAAGGCCCAATAAATGCAGTAACTTTGCCGCGGGGAATGTCCATAAAAACATTCTTTACGGCTTCAAACTTACCGTAGGAAATAGTTACATCTTGTAGCGACATGCAAGTTCCGGCCTCGGCGGTTCTAGATGCCATGTGCTCCTGGATGCTGGTGGTCATTGGTTTAGGGAGGAGGGGGAATGAGATCGGAAAGATTGGATTTGAACAGGCAACTCAGGAGCGGGCCATTCGACTGAGCCAGCGGGCCAATAGATTGGCAGCCAGTATCATCATAACCAGCACAAATGAAGCTGCCCAGGCCAGGGAGTTTTGGGCTTCATAGGGCATTATAGCAAAATTGAATATAAGCACAGACATGGATGCAATCGGGTTGAATACTCCTTCTGGCCAATATTGGGAAAACAGAGCCGTGAATATTAATGGTGCTGTTTCACCTGCGGCTCGGGCGATGGCCAAAACAATTCCCGTAGCAATTGGAGTGAAGGCGGCGGGCAGGGTAACTCTCACTATGGTCACGAACTTAGAGGCGCCGATGCCGTAGGCTCCCCAGCGCAGCTCTTGGGGAACTAGCTTTAGACCCTCGTCGGTGGTTTTTATAACAGTGGGAAGCATCAAAACTGCTAGAGCAATGCCACCGGCGACAGCACTGTAACTCTGATCAAAAAATATTCTCGTAGCTACGATAGCCCCATAAACAAACACCCCACAAATAATTGATGGCACACCGGCCAATACGTCATTGCCAAAGCGTATAAACTGAGCAAACCAGCCTCGATTGGCGTATTCGCACAAGTAGATCCCTCCGCCTACTCCAATTGGGATAGCTAAAAGCGAGGCGATTGTGGCGACGAGGATAGTGCCTAATATGGCGTTACCGATGCCTCCACCGCTGAGGCCTGGGCCAGGGGGAAGTTGGGTGAACAGACCAAGGCTGATAAGTTTGCCCCCCTTGATCAATACGTAAATCAACACCAAAAACAGGGGCAAAACTGCTATGGAAGCGAAGATGCCAGCAATTAATGTGAACAGCTGATTTATTATATTGCGGCGCAAGGAGGGATCCCTGGTGAGCGATCTGCGTACGAAAAGCTGGTCGCTGGAAAGATTTAGGGAGGAGGGGGTAGGCATGGTTGGAGATGTTGGCTCAATTATGAGTTAATAACGTAGACTCAGGCGTCTTACGATCCATTGGGCTAAAACGTTCACCGCAAAAGTAAGCACCATCAAAATCAATGCGGCATACATTAAGGCCGATACCTGTATGCCATCTGCCTCGCCGAATTGATTGGCTAGCATTGATGCTATAGTGTTGCCGGGAGATAGCAGGGAAAGGTTAAAGTTTAGCGAATTGCCTATAATCATTGTTACGGCCATGGTTTCACCCATCGCTCTGCCTAAGGCCAGCATCACCCCACCGGTTATTGCCGATACCGCTGATGGCAGAATTACACTGAAGATAGCGCCCCAGCGGGTGGTGCCAACTCCATAGGCCCCTTGGCGCAGTTCCGGCGGCACCTGGTTGAGGGCGTCACGGGAAATCGCCGTGATAATTGGTAGCACCATCACCACCAGAATTAAGATTGCCGGCGCCATGCCTGGTCCCTGGGGAACCGTGTTAAAAAATGGCGTCCAGCCCAGTGACTGGTTGAGCAGATTCAGGGCCGGCCTGATAGCTGGTTCCATTACAAAAATTGCCCACAGCCCCAGAACAACAGAGGGGATGGCCGCCAAAAGTTCCACCATCAAACCGATGGCTTCCCTGAGCGAAAGGGGGATCAAATCTTCGGTAATGAAGATTGCCGTGCCCAGGCCCAGTGGTACCGCTATCACTAGAGCCAACAGGGAGCTCACCAGGGTTCCATAAATGGCCACAAGGGCACCGTATTGCCCGTTGACCGGATCCCAGCTGGAGGTGGTCAGGAAGCTGAGGCCAAAGTTGTGGAAGGCCTCCTCGGAACCGTGCAGCACGGTGAGAAAGATGCCGAGCAACAACAGCGCCACCACTGATGCCAGGCATAATGAGAGTTGGCGAAAGCCAATGTCCACCAGCTTTTCGCTCGGTGGTCGCCGACGGAGGGTGAACTGGTCAGCGAGCAGGGCGGGCGGGATGTCCGTCGTCATGCGGGATTGAGAGCTTGATGGCCTGATAACGCCAAGGCGTACGGCCAGGCTTGAATCTATGCAGGCATCCCCGGTAGATGTTTAAGTCTGGATTAACCTTTGTGGGGCCAGTACTTTGAGGCGCCAGCAGCGCTTGGATCGGTCGAGGCAATTTATGGGTGGACGTCCATGGGTCGAATAGTTGGCATCGACCTGGGCACCACCAACTCAGTGGTGGCCGTGCTAGAGGGCGGTCGGCCCCTGGTGATTGCCAGTGCCGAGGGCGGTCGCACCACCCCTTCGGTTGTGGGTTTCAGCAAGGATCAGGAGCTGCTGGTGGGGCAGCTGGCGCGGCGGCAGTTGGTGCTCAACCCCCGCAACAGCTTTTCAAATCTGAAGCGCTTTGTGGGGCGCCAGTGGGAGGAGCTGGACGAGGGCAGCCTCTCGGTGCCCTACACGGTGCGGGCCAACCCCCAAGGCAACGTGCGGGTCGTCTGCCCGGCCACTGAGCGCGAATACGCCCCAGAGGAGCTGCTGGCCAGCATCCTGCGCAAGCTTTGCGATGACGCGGCCACCTATCTGGGCGAGCCGGTGGAGGCGGCGGTGATCACCGTTCCCGCCTATTTCAACGATGCCCAGCGCCAGGCCACCCGCGATGCCGGTCGGCTGGCGGGCCTGACGGTGGAGCGGATCATCAATGAACCCACCGCTGCCGCCCTGGCCTATGGCTTCGACCGCAGCACCGTTAAGCGGGTGCTGGTGTTCGACCTCGGTGGTGGCACCTTCGATGTGTCCGTGCTGCGTATTGCCCAGGGCGTCTTCGATGTCAAGGCCACCAGCGGCGACACCCAGCTGGGCGGCAACGATTGGGATCGCCGCATCGTCGACTGGCTAGCCGATGGCTTCCAGCAGCGCCACGCTGTTGATCTACGCCGCGACCGCCAGGCATTGCAGCGGCTGACCGAGGCGGCTGAAAAGGCCAAGATCGAATTGAGTGGCGTGCAGAGCACGCCGATCTCGCTGCCCTTCATCGCCACGGCTGAGGCCGGGCCCCTGCATATCGAGACCAGCCTGGAGCGGGGCGGCTTTGAGGCCCTCTGCCCCGATCTGCTGGATCGCCTGCTGCGACCTGTGCAAAGGGCGCTGCGCGATGCCGCCCTGGCGGCTGAGGACATCGACGAGGTGGTTTTGGTGGGCGGCTCCACCCGCATGCCGATGGTGAAGCAGTTGGTGCGCACCTTGATCCCGCTGGAGCCCTGTCAGGCTGTCAATCCCGATGAGGTGGTGGCGATTGGCGCCGCCGTGCAGGCCGGCATCCTCACCGGTGAGCTTCGCGATTTGATGCTCAATGACGTCACGCCCCTATCGCTCGGGTTGGAGACGATTGGCGGTGTGATGAAGGTGTTGATCCCCCGCAACACGCCCATCCCCGTGCGCAAGAGCGATCTGTTCAGCACTTCGGAGTCGAATCAGAACTCGGTGGAAATCCACGTGCTCCAGGGGGAGCGCCAGATGGCCGCCGACAACACGTCGCTGGGCCGGTTCCGCCTCTCTGGCATCCCGCCGGCACCCCGGGGTGTGCCCCAGGTGCAGGTTTCCTTCGACATCGACGCCAACGGCCTGCTGCAGGTGTCCGCCACCGATCGCACCACCGGCCGT
>CANHSW010000241.1 GCA_947463165.1 Cyanobacteriota bacterium | reverse complement strand
GCCAAAATTGGTTTTTGATGCCGCCAGCTGAGGGGTCTGCCGCCGGGCCCCGCCCAGCACCCCTGGCTGACGCGCCACTTTTTCCTTCCCCATTTCCCCAGAGCGATGGCCGGCCACAGCAAGTGGGCCCAGATCAAGCGCACCAAGGCCGTGGTGGATGCCAAGCGGGGTGCCGTATTCACCCGCGTTGCCCGCGAAATCCTCGTGGCCGCCAGGGGCGGTGCCGATCCGGCGGGCAACTTCCAGCTGCGCACCGCCATTGAAAAGGCCAAGGCGGCCGGCATGCCCAACGCCAACATCGAGCGGGCGATCGCCAAGGGCTCCGGTCAGCTAAGCGGCGAAGACGAGCAGTTTGAAAGCGTGCGCTACGAGGGCTATGGGCCCGGTGGCGTGGCGGTGCTTGTGGAAGCCTTCACCGACAACCGCAACCGCACCGCCGCCGACCTGCGCCTGGCCTTCAGCAAAAACGGCGGCAACCTGGGTGAATCCGGCTGCGTTGGCTACATGTTTGAGCAGCGCAGCGCCGTGCGGCTAGTGGCTGGCCCTGGGGCGAGTGCCATTGACGAAGAACCGCTGCTGGAGAGCCTGCTGGAGCTGGAGGCGAGCGGCGGGCCAGCGGTGCTGGGCTACGAGTTGCTGGAAGCCGATGGCGATCCAGAGGCGCCCGCGCCCGGCGGCGCGGAGGTGTTCGCGGCCTACGCCGATCTGGAGCGCCTTCAAGATGGCCTGCGGCGCCAGGGCTGGCGCGTGGTTGGCTGGGAGCACCGCTGGATACCCCAAACCGCCTGCAAGCTCAGCGATCTAGAGCAGCTGCGCCGCTGCCTGCGCATGCTTGATGCGATCGATTCCCTCGACGATGTGCGCAGCTTCGCCACCAACCTGGAGGCCGATCCCAGCGCCATTGAACAGCTGCAATCCCTGGGTTGAGGGTGGTTGTTGAGGGTGGTTAGGCATCGCCCGTCAGGGCGGCCCGATCGGCGATCAAGGTGAACTGGCGATGGCCCCGCAACCAGCTCGCCGGCAGCTCCGGGCTGGGGGGCTGATGCAGCAGCCGCTGCAGCACGGCGGCTTTGGCCGCCCCGGTCACCACCAACAGGATTGACGAGGCGGCGTAGATCTCCCGCAGCCCCAGGGTGATGGCCTGGGCGGGCACCAAGGCCGCATCGCCACCAAAATCGGCGGCATTTTGCTGGCGAGTGGTGAGAGTGAGCGGTTGACAGCGGCAGGCCGCCTCGGCCGTACAGGGGGGTTCGTTGAAGCCCACATGGCCATTGAGCCCCAGCCCCAGCAGCTGCAGATCCACCCCGCCGGCGGCGGCCAATTCAGCGCCATAGCGGCTGGCCTCCTGGTGGGGATCGCCGGCGCGGCCGTCGGGCAGGCGCACCTGGCTCGGATCGAGCCCCAGGGGGGCCACCAACTGGCGAGCCATCACGGCACTGAAGGAGCTGGGATCGGTAGGGCCTAGGCCCACGTATTCATCCAGGTTGAAACTGAGCCAACCCCGCTGCAAGGCCTGGCGCTCCCCAGCGCCCAGGGCCCGCCAGCGCTCCGCCAGGGCGGCGTATACCGGCTCCATCGTGCGACCGGTAGCCAACCCCAAAGCTCCTGGGCTGGCAGCCAAGGCGGCGCGACGCTGCTCCAGCAGGCGATCGGCCACCGTCGCAGCCACCATCGGGGCGTCATCGCAGGCGATCAGCTGCATCTCAGGGGCTCGCCAGGGCGGCGGCGTAGGGCCGCAGCTCGCTGCCCCGGTAGTAGTGGAGCAGGATGCGCTGGTAGTCCTCGCCGCGGCGGGCGAGACCGTAGGCACCCCATTGGCTCATGCCCACGCCATGGCCAAAGCCGCGGCCAATCGCCAGCAGGGTGGGCCCCCTGAGCTGCAGCGGGTCGGGCTCAATCGCCGGCAATAGGGGCGGTGGCGGCAGCAAAAATGCCAGGCTGGTGCTAGTAGGCATGCCTGGGATATAACCACCTACGGCAATACCAGCCTGGGAAGCATTACCTGCAGGGGCAACAGCTGCCGCCGAGCTCGCCGTTAGCGGGCTTATGGCTAGAGCAGTTTTTGATGCGGTGCCAGTTGCGCCAGAAGCCAGCGAGCCAGAAGTGGCTGAACCGCTGGCAATTGAACGATAATTAATTGCGCCGGAAACGTTCGTAGCGGAACCGCCAGCCAGCGGAACGCTGGCGCTATTGTTAATTCCTGTAATCATATTGCCGGGCATTGCTTTGCTAGGAGCTGAATTGCTGATTGCTGTATTTCCAAGTGCTGTATTGCCGGGCGTTGTATTGCCAGACACTGTGCTACCGGTCATCGTATTATTAGGTGCCAGTTTTAGCGAGCTGGGCAGTATCGTCCAGGTGGGCTGCGCTGTCTGATCCAGGGGCCGATTGGTCGCTGGATCCAGCGTCAAGCTTTCAAAGCGCACCATGGTGCTGCGCAGGCCCAGGCGGCTGCGCAGTTGGGTGCCACTGAGCAGCAGTGTGCCCGACGGACCTGTCACCCGGGCCTGGCGAATCCGTCCACTGGTGCTGGTGGTCAACACCTCGATGCGCAGGGCGCCGCCGATCTCGCCAAAGGCCTTGCGCAGCAGCTCTGGTGCCAGGGTTTGTTGCCAATTTTGTACCGGACTGAGATCGTCCAGGTCGGGCACGCTGACCAGATAGGGCAGTTGCTGGTTCCAGATTTCACCGCTGTTTTCGGTACTTGCGCCGCCGCTGCTGCTGTGAAAAACCGCATCCAATAGGCCGCCGTTGAATAGCAGCACCTGGCTGCGGGTGGCGGCCACCGCTTCTCGGGTGGAGGCTGTTTCCGCCTCCACGCCCCGGTACACCTGGCTGGCGGTGGTGGCCGTGACATCGAACAGGGCCCGCGGCTTGCGCTGGCGCAGCACATAGGTGCGCGCCGCCACCGCCTGGGCCCGCAAGGCGGCCTGGGGCCAGCTGGCCGGCATCTCACTGCCCACCACACTGGCCAAATACTGCTCCAGGGGCAGATGGTTGATCACCCGCAGACCGGCGTCGCTGGGCAGGATCTGCAATTGACCGCGGTAGCGGCGCTCCCCGAGCTGCAGATCGCCACCAATTGCGCCCCTGGCGCCAGCCCAGCCACCAGTCCCACCACCAACCGCCCCACTGGCGCCAGCCCAGCCAACACCTGCGCCCCCGGCGCCAGCCGACCCCTCGCCACCACCGGCCCCCCTGCCAGTTCCAGCTCCAGTTCCATAACCAGCGGCTGGAGCCCCCGCCAGAGGGGCGGTAGCAGCCTCTGGGGCTGCCGAGCCAGCCCGTTGCTGGCTGGCCGAGCCCAGGCCCCCTCCAGGGGCTTCCACTGCCAGCCAGTAACAGGCCGCTGCCGGCAGGGCGCTGCGCCCATTGGCCGCCTCGACCACCAATTGACCGCGCTCGAGCCAAAGGCGAGCCAGTTGTCCTGGCGCCAATAGC
Source organism: Cyanobacteriota bacterium (assembly GCA_947463165.1). GTDB lineage: Bacteria > Cyanobacteriota > Cyanobacteriia > PCC-6307 > Cyanobiaceae > UBA5018. The sequence goes on along the minus strand of CANHSW010000241.1, from coordinate 658 downwards.
AGCGAACCACCAGCCGCCTGATCCCTGGCACCAGGGCCAGCGGCGGAGCTAACAGCGGCGGAGATACCAGCGGCGGTGCTGCCGGCGCCACAACCACCAGCATCGGTACCTGTGAGGCGCAGGGGGCGATCCAGGGCCGCCAGGGGCAGCTGGGCCGCCTCCCACGCCAGCACCCGCACTGGGGGGCCGGCGCCCTCTTCGGCCAGCGCCAACCGGCTGGCGTTGGTGCCCAGTAACAGCGGTAGCCCCATCAGGCTGAGGCCAGCCAGCCAGGCGCGAGGAAGGCGGGGGGCGGGCAAGCGATCAAACCTCTCTGGCTAGCCATTGTGGCCGCCGTGGCAGCATGCGCCAGAGGCACCAAGGGCGTGCAGGTTACCTTCCTGGGCACCAGTTCGGGCGTGCCCACCCGGGGACGCAATGTTTCGGCAGTGGCCCTGAGGCTGCCGCAGCGCAGCGAGCTGTGGCTATTTGACTGCGGCGAGGGCACCCAGCATCAGTTTTTGCGCAGTGAACTGCGGGTGAGCCAGCTCAGCCGCATCTTCATCACCCACATGCACGGCGACCACGTCTTTGGCCTGCCGGGCCTGTTGGCCAGCATGGGGTTGGCGGGTAGCTGCGCCGGCGTGGATCTCTACGGCCCCGATCCACTGCCCGATTT
>CANHSW010000240.1 GCA_947463165.1 Cyanobacteriota bacterium | reverse complement strand
TGGATGGCTTTCGAGCCGCTTTGCCAAGTGCCTGCTCCGCCCACTTGTTGAGGCTGGTTCCGCTCCGGGCGGCAGCCTTGAGAGCTGCCGCATGTATTTCAGGTGAGATGTGCAGCATTGGTTTACCGCTTGCGGGCTTTTCTGGCGCAGAACCCAGTGCCTGGGATGCGGCTAAATAGTCTTCGATGGCGGCATAAAAATTGGACTCAAACTCTGCTACAGACTCGCCATGAAACGAGATGATGTCGTCAATGCCCAGAACACGACCAACGAGAATCTTGTCTTCAGTATCTAAGACCATGCTCGCCGTGTAGCCCTTGTAGTCCATGGAATTGATCATGGCTTGATGGCGACTTGCGGTAATGGGGAACTGGGAAGTGTCAGTTAGAGGATTCCCACCGCTGGCCAGCGGCCCTGCTTTGCCCAAATCCGCCATAGTGGGCCGATGGAAAAGAGCAAGCCAATGGCTCGGGAGAGCACGGCGGAGATGGCCGCCAACATCAGCCGTGAACTGGCAGTGATTCTGCGCAGCCTGGCCCAGGGTCGTGGCGACCCGATCGCCGAGCCAAGGCTCACTGCGACGGCCATGGCCCACCTGCTGATCTGCAGCAGGGAGCTACTGCAAAACCTGCTGATCGATACGGCCCGTAGACCCCAGCGCATCGAAATTGATAGCTAACTAGCGGGGGGCACCAGCACAGGTCCTGACCAAACGAACCGCCTATCGCTCCTGTGCTTGCGCAAATACCATTAAAAAGCCCCCGGGGGAGCAACCCGGGGGCTTAGGAAGCCGTCCCTTTGTTTGGCATAAAAATTGCCAGATGTTTTTTGCTGCTGTGAAGCTGCTGGCCTTGGCGCCTGGGGCCTAATGATCCAGGATGGGGCAGTTTGGGTTCCTTGGGGCACCTGAAGCGGTGCGAATGGAGTGCCGACCGGCATGACGCCCAATTGGATAAAAATCCTCTTGTCACACCGGACGGCCCGCCCCGATTGGTTGGAGACTGTTGGAGCAGGGGCCTGCAGTCAGCTTGCTTCCGGTTGCTGGCGGGGTGGCGTGTCGTCCATCGTGGGCGCCTCCTGAGTTCGTGAATACAGAATCGCCCATCTGGCGTTGCCACGCAATCGGCGATTACACCTATTGCCTCGCCCTGGCATCGGCAACAGGATGGAAGGCTTGGGGTCCTTGCTCTAAGGAGCCCCGGCGCACCACATCAACGACCGGCCATGGGGCGCCGGCCACTGCGCCTGGGGCTGGGGGCCGCTGCCGCTGGGTGATTGCTGCGGCTGCGGTTGCCGGAGCCGCCAGGCTGGCGGCCCTTGCCGCGGCCGCCACTGAGATCGAGGGGAGCGGCCTTGAGCACCTTCGGCTCGAAACCTGCCACCTCCTGGCGGGGCAATGGATTGCCGAGCAGCCGTTCAATCGCCCGCAGCAGCTCGCATTCCTCGGCGGCCACCAGCGAAATCGCCTGGCCGCTGTGCCCGGCCCGGCCGGTGCGGCCAATCCGGTGCACGTAGTCCTCGGCGTGGTTGGGCAGATCCAGGTTGATCACGTGGGGCAACTGGTGGATATCGATGCCGCGGGCCGCCAGATCCGTGGCCACCAGCACCCGCAGGGCACCGCTCTTAAATTCGGAGAGGGCCCGGGTGCGGGCGCCCTGGCTCTTGTTGCCGTGGATGGCGGCGGCGGCCATGCCCTCCTTCTCCAGCCGTTCGGCCATCCGATTCGCCCCGTGTTTGGTGCGCGAGAACACCAGCACCTGCTGCCAGTTATTGGCGCGGATCAGATGGCTGAGCAGATCCCCCTTGCGATCCATGTCGCAGGGGTGCAGCAGGTGCTCCACCGTGGGGGCGGCGCGGTTTTCAGGCGTCGCCTGCAGCTGCACCGGCTGCTGCAACAGCCCCGTGGCCAGCCTTCTGATATCGGTTGAAAAGGTGGCGGAAAACAGCAGGTTTTGCCGTTTGGGTGGCATCAAGGCCAGGATTTTGTGGATATCGCGGATGAAGCCCATATCGAGCATGCGATCGGCTTCATCGAGCACCAGGATCTCCACCCGATCCAGCCGCAGGGCCCGCTGCTGCTGCAGGTCCATCAGCCTTCCCGGCGTGGCCACCAGGATGTCGGTGCCCCGCTGCAGGCGGATCATCTGGGGGTTGATCTTCACCCCGCCAAACACCACATCACTGCGCAGGTTTAGATAGCGGCCATAGGCCCTCACGCTCTCGGCCACCTGGGCGGCCAGCTCGCGGGTGGGGGTGAGTACCAGGGCGCGCACCACGCCAGCGCGGGCCTGGGGCCCATGGCGCAGCAGCTCCAACATCGGCAGCGTAAAACCCGCGGTTTTGCCAGTACCCGTTTGGGCGGCGGCCATCACGTCGCGGCCGGCAAGTACGGCGGGAATACATTGCCCCTGGATTGGGGAAGGCTGGGTGTAGCCCTTTTCGGCAACAGCCTTGAGAATTGGCTCCCCCAGCCCGAGGGAGGCAAAATCAACAGTAGCTTGAGAAATAGCCTTAACATCCGACATCACCCCAGCCTAGATGGCCTCCAGATCCGGGCCCTACCGCCGTGCGTCGGCCCTGATCCAGGCCTGGAGGTTTTGGGGCCCGGGAAGCTCTGGGGGGCCGAACCCTGGTTGAGGGGAGGCGCCTAGCCGTTAATCAACTGCTCCAATGCGGCGGTCACGTCGTCTTGGCGCATCAGCGATTCGCCCACCAGCACCGCATCGGCGCCGGCGTTTTGCACCCGATCGAGATCGTCGCGGCTGAACAGCCCCGATTCACTCACCAGCAGGGCCCCCTTGGCGCGGATCCGATCGCCGTAGCTGGCCATCAGCCGCTCGGTGGTGGCCAAATCCGTGTGGAAGCTGCTCAGATCGCGGTTGTTGATGCCGATCAGCTTCACCCCATCGAGGGCCAGCGCCCGCTCCATTTCCTCCTCGTCGTGCACCTCCAGCAACACCGCCAGCTGCAGGCTGTGGGCCACCTTGAGCAGGTAGCGCAGGTCGGCATCGCTGAGGATGGCGGCGATCAACAGCACGGCATCGGCACCGCAGGCGCGGGCGTGATACAGCTGATAGGGGGTGAGGATGAATTCTTTGCACAGCAGGGGCAGATCCACGGCGCCGCGCACCGCCACCAGCACCTCAAAGCCCCCCTGAAAAAACTTTTTATCGGTGAGCACCGATAGACAACTGGCGCCGCCCAATTGGTAGGAGCGGGCAATCGCCACCGGATCGAAATCGGCGCGGATCACCCCCTTGCTGGGGCTGGCCTTCTTCACCTCGGCGATCACCGCCGGCTTGCGGCAGCTGGCCTTTAGTGCCGCCACAAAGTCGTGGGTGGGCGGTAGATCGGCCACCTGCTTCTGCAACTTCTCCAAACCCACCCGCTGGCGGGCCTGCTCCACCTCCCGGTCTTTCTCCCAAACGATCTCCTCCAAGATGTGGCGCGGCTGCTGATCTGGATGGGGGATGCCGTATTCCAGATGGGCTACCCGCACGCTCGGGTTAGGGGGGCGACGACGAATTTCCATCTCAGGCCACCACCGCCATCGCCGCCTGTTTGTAGGCCACTTCCACCACCTCACTCAAGGTGGGATGGGTGTGCACCTCGGTGGCCAATTGCACCACGCTCTGGCGGCGGGCGATGGCATTGGCGATCTCTTGAATCAAGTCGGCGGCATGCAGCCCGTAGATGTGGGCACCGAGCACCTCGCCGCTGGCCTTGTTAAATAACAACTTCATCAATCCGTCGCTCTCCAGTTCAGCCAGGGCCTTGGAATTGGCCTTGAAATAGCTACGCACAGATCCCAGCTCAAAGCCATCCTTGGCGGCCAGGGCCTTGGCATCGGCTTCACTCAATCCCACCGAACTGATCTCGGGATGGGTGAAGGTGGCTGCCGGTATTGATCGGTAATCGATCTGGCGGGCATGGCCCAAGATGTTGTCAATCGCCACCGTGCCCTGGGCCGCAGCCGTATGGGCCAGCATCATCTTGCCGGTGACATCGCCCACCGCCCATAAATTCGGCACCACCGCCGCGCCCGGCTCGTTGTTCTCCAGCACCCGCATGGCGTCGTCCACCGCGATGAAGCCCCGCTGGGTGC
>CANHSW010000239.1 GCA_947463165.1 Cyanobacteriota bacterium | reverse complement strand
TATCCGTAACAAAGCTATTGGCGAGTGTCCAGCGTTACCAATCAACAGCTTGCCATCCCAGGTCTTGATTTTTGAATCGCTTCGCCACTGATTTGCCTCACCTCACCTCGCCTTTGGCGGCCGATATTTGAATGATTTGCTATTTGATTCACCTGCCGTTTGAATAATCTGCCAGCGGCCCTTGCATTCAGCCCCGAGAGCGGGGGCGGCTCTCCCGCCAGCGGATGCAACTGGTTTGCGGCGCCGTTCCCCTCCAGTGACGCAGGGTTCTGGCAGCAGCTCTCAGCAGCTTCCAGCAGGGTTGCAGCCGCCACCCGATCGCTGAAAAACCCCAGGCGCCGTTTAGGTGGAATCGCCAAGCTTCATCAGGGGGAGAAAGCCAATTAGCGTCTGGGCCATGGCCACGCTCCCCCGCGAACCGGCATCCCGCGATCTGCTGCCCCGCGACCTGCTCCACCGCCCTCTGGGGGTGCTGCGGCTGTCGCTCACCGCCCGCTGCAACCTGGCCTGCACCTACTGTTGCCCCGACAGCGCCGATCCCCCCGGGCTGCTCAACCTGGCGGAGCGCCGTCAGCTGGTGGAGTGTGCCGTGGGCCTCGGCGTCCACACCCTGCGGCTCACCGGCGGCGAACCCCTCTTATATCCCCAGCTCGACGCCCTGCTGGAGGCCCTGGCGCCCCTGCGCCAACGTGCCCCGAGCGATCCCCGCGGCGCCCTCGGCTGCCTGGCGCTCACCAGCAATGGAGCGCTGCTCAGCGCCGCCCGGGCCCGGGCCCTGCGGGCCGCCGGCCTGGATCGGATCACCCTCAGTCTCGATGCCGTGGCGCCGGCCAGCGTGGCCCGCATGGCCGGGCTCCAGGGCGGGGCCGCCGCCGGTGAAGCCCTGCTGGCCAAGGTGCTGGCGGCCCTGGAGCACGCCCGCGCCGCCGGCTTTGATCCCGAGCGCGGCCAATTGAAGCTCAATGCCGTGATCCAGGCCGGCCCTGGAGGCAATGCCGACCAACTGCTGCCCCTGGCGGCCCTGGCCCGCGAGCGGGGGGTGGAACTGCGGCTGATCGAATTCATGGATGTGGGCAACCGCAATGGCTGGAATGCGGCGGCCGTATGGCCGGCGGCGGCGATGGTGGGCTGCGTCGACGCCCAGTGGCCCCTGGAGCCGGTGGGCCGCGATCCCCACGGCACGGCGATTCGCTGGCGCTACCGCGATGGCGGCGGTTACCTGGCGGTGGTGGCCTCGATCAGCGCCCCTTTTTGCGGCGATTGCAACCGGCTGCGGATCACCGCCGACGGCGTCGCCTATCGCTGTTTATTTGCCGCCACCGGCAGCGACCTCAAACCCTGGTTGCGGCCCAGCCTCGATGCGACCGGCCTAACGGCCGCCATGGCACAGCTGTGGCAAACGCGCCAGGATCGCTATAGCGAAGAGCGCTCCAGCCAGCCGGCTACAGGGCCAGCGGCCCCCCATGCCGAAATGGCTTATTTGGGTGGATAGCTGGCCTGGTCAGGGGTTAACAGGAGCGGCGCCGAGCGGGGCCGCCGGGTCACCGGAGTGCACCAGCACCGGCACCCGCTTGTAGGCGGGGGTGCCGCTGCGGGGGTCAATCTCGGCGCGCATCAGGCAATTGGCCTCCGGGTAGAACATCAGGGCGGCGCCGGCGCGGATGGCGCCGGGGATGATCTCCACCTGGGCCATCGCACCGGCCTCCCCCTGCACCGTCACCCGTTGGTGGGGCCGCAAACCGCTTAGTCGCAGGTCGTCGCGGTTCATCAGGATCGTCTGGCGATGGGGCATCCCCCGGTAGCTGTCGCCGCGCTTGTAAACCACCGTGTTGTGCTGGCCGTAGCTGCGGGCGGTGATCAGGCTCACCACCAGCCCCCGCTGCCCCGCCGGCAGCCCGCCAAAGTGGTCGGCGGCGGGCAAATTCAACTGGGGTAGGGGTGTGGGCGTCAGCTGGGCCCGGCCCGTGGCGGTGGGGAACCGGGGTTGATCAAATACCCGGCCCGCCACCTGGAACTCCTTCCGGTTGCTGTCGATATCGGCGATGGCGCCATAGCCGGGCACGCTGCGGGCGATCAGCTGATGCACATAGCTGGGTTCCTGTAGACGCCGCCAGTCGATCGGCCCGTCGCCCATCAACCGCCCGGCCAATTCCGCCAGAAACACCACCTCACTCACCAGGGATCCCGCCTGCAGGTGGGTGCTGCCGGGTTCGTTCAGCCGCACCCAATTATTGCCAGATTCCACCGTGGTGCGGTGGGGGCTTTCAAAGCGGTTGAACACCGGCAGCACCAGCGTTTGACGCGCCGCCAGGCCATGGAAATGGCCGGTATTTGGCTTGGTGGCCAGGTAGATGATCGTGTCGATCTGGGCCAGGGCGCGCTTGGCCTGCTGGGCGTCGGGATTGGCGCCGTAGAGGTTGCCCCCCAGGCAGAACAGCGTGTCCACTTGATCCGCCTCCGCCGCTGTGATCAGGGCGCGGGTGTCATAGCCGGGCTGGCGATTCAAGGGCCGACCCAATAGCTGCTCCAACGCCAGCCGCATCGGCTCCCGCAGCTGGGCCGATACCCCCATCGAGCCAAATCCCTGCACATTGGAGTGGCCACGAATCGGCATCGTGCCCGCCCCGGGGCGGCCCACATTGCCACTAAGTACGGCGGTATTGGCTATCGCCTGCACATTGTCAACGCCGTTGCTGTGGTGGGTGATGCCCATCGCCCAGGCGAAGACCACGCCGCTGGCCTTGGCGATCTGGGCGGCGGCATGGTCCAGTTCCTCACTGCTGAGACCGCAACAACTGGTGATCTGCTGCCAACTGGTATCGCGCAGCTGCTCGATCAGGGCCTCCCAGCCATCGCTGTGGTCTCGCACAAACGGCCAGGGGATGGCATCCCTTTCCAGCAATGCCTTTTGCAGCCCCAGAAACACGGCCGTATCGGAACCGGGAATCGGCTGCAAAAAGAGGGAGGCCACCTCCGAGTTCTGCAACATCGAGCGAATTGGAAAGGCGGGCGAGCCAAACTTGAGCAGCCCCACCTCCAGCACCGGATTGATAGCGATCACCGTGCCGCCGCGCTGACGCAGCTGCAGCAATTCGTTCATCAACCGCGGGTGATTGGCGGGGGCATTGGAGCCAACTAAGACCACGCAATCGGCATGCTTAAGACTATCTAAATTCACCATTGAGGTGCCCGAGCCAAACGCCGCCTGCAGGGCCACGGTGGAGGGGGCATGGCAGAGATCGGAGCAGTCGGCCAGGTTGTTGGAACCCAGGGCCCGCAGCAGCAGCTGCAGCAGGTAGGCGGCCTCGTTGGAGGAGCGGCCTGAGCTGTAGGAGGCCAGCCTGGCCGCCGGCACCCGGAAGCTGGCCTCCACCAATTCGTACACCTCCGGCCAGCCGATCGGCTCGTAGTGATCGGAGCCCTGGCGGCGAATCAGCGGCTGACTGAGCCGCCCGAGGCGATCGCAGTCTGCTGAATCGAGCTGTTGCAATTCCGCCAGCCGGCGGCCGGCTAACAGCTGCTCCGGCACGGCCGGCTGCAGCTCGGAGGCAATCGCTTCCACACTCTTGAGGCAGCGCTGCAGTGGTTCGCCGAGCTCGTCGACAAAGCCACCGTTCTGGCCGCCGGTGCCCCAAGCGCAGGAGAGGCAGGCGCTCTTATGCAGAAGCTTGCTCCACAGCCCAGGCCCGCCGGGGGAGAGGGTGGCGCGGGCCCAGCCGTCGATCAGGGGCCAACCACCGCCCCGCTGCGCTTCTGCCATGGTCTCACCAATGCCCGCAGGCCACTCTGGCGAAGCTGCGGCCAGGTTGGCGGCGGCCGCTGGATTGAGAGTAAGCACCTAGGCCCCCGGGGCCCGTTGACTCGCCAATTTGCTCTGGAGCCCGGCAAAGTTGATCGCATAGAGGTCGCTGACGCCTTTAGCCGAGCTCGCCCCCCCCCAGGGCAATTTCCGCCGCTGCCGACTAGTTCACCCACGAACCGACTCTGCAACTCCGCCCCCTACCTACCAATCCGCCTCCCAGCGATCCCCCCCCCCGATTCGCCACCTTGCCAATCCGCCCCCTGAAAATTCGCTCTCTACCGATTCGCGCCCTGCTGCCTTTGCTGCTGCTGGGCTTGGCCTG
>CANHSW010000238.1 GCA_947463165.1 Cyanobacteriota bacterium | reverse complement strand
GGTGGGGGTTGCCCGCGCAGACCTGCTCGATCCGATGGCCGATGCCCTGGCCCGCCTCGGCCTGCGGCGGGCGGTGGTGGTGCATGGCGAGGGGGGGCTCGATGAGGCCTCTTTGGGGGGCTGCAGCCAGCTGCGCCTGGTGGAACAGGGCCGGGTGCGCTCAGAGCTGCTCGATCCCACCGCCCTGGGCCTCACGGCCGCCCCGATTGCCGCCCTGGCCGGTGGCGACCTGGACTGCAATCGCGCCATCCTGGAAGCGGTTTTAAAGGGCCAGGGCACTGCCGCCCAGCGGGATGTGGTGGCTCTGAACACCGCCCTGGTGCTCTGGGCCGGCGGCCGGGTGGCCACCCCCGCCGCCGGCCTGCCCCTGGCCCTGGCGGCCCTGGAGCGGGGGGAGGGCTGGGCCAAACTGGAGCAGCTACGCACGGCCCTAGCGATAGCCCCTGCTGATTTGGCGTCAGCCCCTGCGGGATGATCAATCCAGCCGCGCTGTTTCGTTGTCTGCCGTGAGCGAGCTGTCTCTCACCCAGCCAGAGCCTCAGGCCCCGGCGGTGCTGGCCCCAGCGGTGCTGGTCCCGGCGGTGCTGGTGCTGGCCGATGGCATCGTCTTGCGCGGCCTCGCTTTTGGTGCCATGGGCACCGCCCTGGGCGAAGTGGTGTTCAACACCGGCATGACCGGCTATCAGGAGGTGATCACCGACCCCAGTTATTCGGGGCAGCTGGTCACCTTCACCTATCCGGAGCTGGGCAACACCGGCGTGAATGAACTGGATCAGGAGGCTGATCGCCCCCATGTGCGTGGCGTGATCGCCCGTCAGCTGGCCCCGGTGGCCAGCAATTGGCGTAGTCAGGGGAGTTTGCAGGCCTGGCTGGAGCGGCACCAGGTGGTGGGCATCTGCGGCATCGACACCCGCGCCCTGGTGCGTCACCTGCGGGAGGGCGGTGCCATCAACGGTGCCATCAGCAGCGATGGCACCAGCCCGAGCCAGCTGCTGGAGCAGCTGCGCTCGGCGCCCTCCATGAACGGTTTGAACCTGGCGGCCCAGGTGAGCACCCTCGAGCCCTATCGGTGGGATCAGCTCTGCGCCGCCAGCTTCGATCAACGCATCCGTGCCACCCCGCAGCGGCCCTATCGGGTGGTGGCGATCGATTTCGGCATCAAGCGGGCCATCCTCGAGCGGCTGGCCGCCCACGGTTGCAGCATCACCGTGCTGCCCGCCACCGCCACCTTGGAGCAGGTGCTGGCCCTGGAGCCCGAGGGGGTGTTTCTCTCCAATGGCCCCGGCGATCCGGCGGCGGTGAGCGAGGGCATTGTTCTGGCTAAGGGGCTCCTGCAGCAAGCCAACCTGCCGCTGTTTGGCATTTGCCTGGGCCATCAGATTCTTGGTTTAGCCCTGGGCGGCAGCAGCTTCAAGCTGGGCTATGGCCATCGGGGACTAAATCATCCCTGCGGCAGTCCCGGTGAGGTGGAGATCACCAGTCAGAATCATGGCTTTGCCATCCGGGCTGATTCCCTGCCCCCCGAACGGGTGGAGATCACCCATCTGAACCTCAATGACGGCACTGTGGCGGCCCTGGCCATGCGCGATCAGCCGGTGTTCGGGGTGCAGTACCACCCGGAAGCAAGCCCTGGGCCCCACGATGCCGATCATCACTTTGCAAGATTTACGGCCCTGATGGCAGCAAGGCGTTGACGGTCTTTCGGCGCTCCTGTGGCAGTTCCGTTGCGAGCTCTGTGGGGCCGTTTTCAATCCCTACACTTCGCGCCAGAACCACTTTGAGGGCTGGAGCCATCAACGACCTGCACCGACTCACTGTCTCCCTGCGCGGGGGCTTCGAGCAGCAGGCTCGCTGCCAGCTGTTTCGCTTTATCGGCCAACTGGATGCCTATTCCGATAAGCAATTTTTGGAGTTCATTGAGCACCACCGCCTTAGCAGCTCGGCCCTGCCCTTGGTGTTGGATCTAACTCATATCGATTTTATCGATTCCTCGGGGCTTGGGGCCCTGGTGGTTCTGGCCAAGGGCTGCAAAGAGCGGCAGCAGCAGTTCCTGCTGGCTGGCAATGTCCGGGTGATGCAGATTGTGAAACTGGTGCGGCTGGAGCAGTTTCTGAATTTCCAGCCCGATCTGGATGCTGCCCTTGGCAAACTCCCCGCCTGAGCACTGGCTTGCTGGTCTGCGGGCCAATCCCCCCAGCGGCGAGCTGGGGCCGCTGCAGCTTGCTTGGCTTGGCGACGCGGTTTGGGAACTGCATCAGCGCCTGCGCCACTGCCGCCAGCCCGCCCGATCCCAAGATCTGCACCGGCAGGTGGTGGGGCTGGTCAAGGCGGCCGCCCAGGCGGAGGCGTTGCGCCAGCTGGATGGTTTGCTCAGCGGGCCAGAGCAAGACCTGGTGCGGCGCGGTCGCAATCGGGCCGGCCGCGGCCCGCGCAGCGGCGATGCGGCAGCTTATGGACTGGCCACCGGCTTCGAAGCGCTGCTCGGCTGGCTGTTCCTGCACGATCCCTGTCGGCTTGTCGAGCTGCTAGATCACTTGAAGGAAAACAATCCATAACCTTCGCCACCCTCTCACCATGAGCCCACGTTTTGAACGCCGTCCCGACAGGCGGACCGGCAGCGGGGGCAAGGGTCCTGCGCGCCCGAGCCGACCGGCGGGGGACCGCTTTCGCGGCGACCGCTTCGGTGCAGATAGAGCCGGTGGCGAGAGAGCCGGCGGTGACCGCTTCGGTGCTGAGAGGTCCCCTGGCGAGAGGCCCAGTGGCGACAGATTCTCGGGCGAGCGGTTCAGTGGCGAGAGAGCTGGCGGTGATCGCCTTGGTGCCGACCGCAGTGGTGCCGACCGCAGTGGTGGAGAGAGGCGCTTCCAGGGCCGCCGTGAGGATGGGGGCCGCGGCGAGCGCCGCAGCGACCCCCGCAGCAGCAGTGGTGAGCGCAGCTTTTCCCCTCGCCCCAGTGGTGCCCGCCCCGGTATCCCTCGCCCCGGTGCCCCCCGCCCCGGCATCTCCCGTGCCGGTGCCCCCCGCCCGTCGGCCGATCGTTCCTTCCGCGATCGCCCCCCCGCCGCAGACCGCTTTGCTGACAAGCCCCAGCGGGAGCGCTCCTTCGGCGACCGCCCCTTTAGCGATCGCCCCTTCAGCGACCGCTCTGGCGCCCCGCGGCGGGATGGCGACCGCCGCCAGCCCCGCACGGGTCTGCCCCGGACTGGCCTGCCCAGAACAGGGATGCCCAGAACCCTGGCGCGCCGCGACTGGGGCGATCGACCAGGCCGCGCCCCTCTGGCGGTGGACCCCACCAGGGAATCAGCCCAGGGGGACTCCGAACGCTTTGGTGCCGAAGCCTCTTCCGATTTGATCTGGGGCCGTCATTCCAGCTTGGCGGTGCTGGAGAGCGGCCGGCCGATACACCGCATCTGGTGTACGACGGAGATGCGCTTCACTCCCAATTTTCTGCAGTTACTGCGCGAGGCCAAGTCCTCTGGCGTGTTGGTGGAGGAGGTCACCTGGGCCAGGCTGGGGCAGATCAGTGGTGGGGCTGTCCACCAGGGGATCGTGCTGCAGACCGCAGCGGCCGAAACCCTGGACCTGCCGACCCTGATCGATGGTTGCCGCGGCCTCGGCGAGTCGCCGCTGCTGTTGGCGGTGGATGGCTTGACCGATCCCCACAATTTGGGGGCGATCGTGCGCAGTGCCGAGGCTCTAGGAGCCCACGGTTTGGTGCTGCCCCAGCGCCGCAACGCCGGCCTCACCGGCACGGTGGCCAAGGTGGCGGCCGGTGCCCTGGAAAACCTTCCCGTGGCGCGGGTGGTGAACCTGAATCGCTCCCTGGATGCCCTCAAGCAGGAGGGTTACCGGGTGGTGGGCCTGGCCGCCGAAGGCAATCACACCCTGGAGGAAGCCGATCTCGATGGTCCGCTGGTGATCGTCACCGGCTCTGAGTCCGAGGGGCTCTCGCTGCTCACCCGCCGCAGCTGTGACCAGCTGGTGCGCATTCCCCTGCGCGGCGTCACCCCCAGCTTGAACGCCTCGGTGGCCACGGCCCTGCTGGTCTATGAGATCGCTCGACGCGGTTGGATGAAGGGGATCACCGGTTCCCAGCCAGCCCCGCGCATCAGCCGCCCCCAGGTG
>CANHSW010000237.1 GCA_947463165.1 Cyanobacteriota bacterium | reverse complement strand
TCCCGGAATGCCCGCAGCTGCAAGAGCGCTGGCGTCTGGAGGTGGAGGGGATGTTGCGGCGGCCGCAGCCGGCCCCCCATCCGCTGCTGGCCGGGCCGGCCGAAAGGCTGCAGCGGCTGGGCTGCTGGAGCCAGCTAACGGTGGAACAGTGGCAGCTGCTGGAGCGACAGCCGGCCCCGATTGCCGCCCTGCGGCGGCGTCTGGCCGGGGCACTGCAGCAGCAGGCCGGCGCTGAACGGGGCAATCTGCTGGCGGCCCTGGTGGTGGGCAGTGCGGCCACCCCCCTTTCGGTGGAGGTGCGCGCTGCCTTCCGCGCCGCTGGCCTCTCCCATGCGCTGGCCGCTTCTGGGTTCCAGTTGAGCGTGCTGCTCGGCGTGCTGCTGCCGCTCACCGCCAAGTTGCTGCCGGCGCTGCGGCTGGGCCTGGGGGGAGGCGTGATCGGCCTGTTTGTACTGCTGGCTGGGCCCCCGCCCGCCGTGATGCGGGCGGCGCTGATGGCGGCGGCGGCCCTGGTGCTGTTGGAGCTGGGCCGCCAGGGACGCCCCCTGCGGCTGCTGCTGTTGGTTAGCGCCGGGATGTTGTTGATCACTCCCGAGTGGCTGCGGGATGTGGGCTTTCAGCTGTCGGTGGTGGCCACCGGAGCCCTGCTGGTGTCTGCAGGACCGCTGGAACAGTGGTTGCGCCAAAAGCATTGGCCCGGTTGGCTGGCGGTGGCGATATCGGTGCCCTTGGCGGCTTCTATCTGGACGCTGCCGCTGCAGCTGCTGCACTTCGGCGTGGTGCCCCTCTACGCCGTGCCCGCCAATCTGCTCGCCGCCCCGCTGCTGACGCCGCTCACCCTGGGGGCGATGGGCTTAGGGGTGCTGGCGATGGTTTGGCCGGCCAGTTTGGTCTGGCTCTGCCCGCCCCTGGCCGCCCTGGCGGGGCTGCTGCTGGAGCTGGCCCGATTGGTGGCGCGGCTGCCGATGGCCCAATGGCAGCTGGGGCGGCCGATGCCGCTGCTGGTGCTGCTACTGACCCTGGTGGTGGCGGCCTGGGCCATACCAGGGGTGGCCCAGCGCTGGCGCCGCTGGGCTGGGGTGTTGTTGGCCCTGGTGGTGGCATTGCATGGGACGGTGCTGTTGGGCGATCAACTGCTGCTGGTGCACCAGGGCGGCGGCGATCAAGCCAGGGATCTGCTGCTGGCGCGCCATCGCGGCAGGGCGGCCCTGGTGTCCACCCGCGCCGATGGTTACAGCTGCCGCCAGGCCCAGCAGCTGGCCACCGGGCTGGGGATCAGGGGCTACGACTGGGCGCTGCTGCTCGATCCGATCGCCTCCGATGCCCCCGATTGCTGGCGGCAGCAGGCGGGCCTGGTGCTGGCCGGCGCCGATGGCAGACAGCCGCTGCTGCCGGGCCAGAGCCTGCAAAGTCCGCAACTCAAAGCCAGGGCCCTCTCCTTCGACAGCCGGGCGGTGCAGCTGGATTTGGGGCCCAAGTCTTGGCTGTTGCTACCCGATACCCAGTCTCTTTGGGCCTGGCGCGATGGAGACTCCCGGCAACGACCCGACGGCGTTTGGCTGGGCTTCAAACCCCGCCTGCGGGATCGCCGCTGGCTGCAGGGGCGCGATCCGGGGGCGGTGTGGCTCAGTGGCGATCCAGGCCGAACCCTGCCCAAGGGCTGGCGCGCCAGTGGTCGCAGTGGTTCCCTGCAATCGGCCTAAACCCTGGCACCGCCAGAGCCACTGGAACCGCTGGGCACAATTGAATCGGCCGCCGGGCTGCTGGGGCCGATTTTGTGCTGGCCACCAGGGCGCCTAACAGGCTGGTCTTTAAAGTGCTGAAGGTCCTCGGACCTCCAGGGCGGCAGCAGCGCGTCTCCTGGGTTATGGGTGCCAAGTGTGGAGAGGTGGCTGAGTGGTCGAAAGCGAACGACTCGAAATCGTTTGAAGGGCAACCTTCCGTGGGTTCGAATCCCACCCTCTCCGTTTTTCAGCCCTGCAGCCGCGCCAGCGTCCGCTGGCAACGGCGATTCAGCTGAATCAGCAAGGCCGCGGCGCTCGGGAGCCCCGCAGCCGCGAAAAGCGTGAGGCAGCTGAGCGTCTTGGCGGCATCGAGATCACCGCCCATCAACAAGGGCAGGTTTTGGCCTGGGCGCTGCAGTTGCGCCGCAATCACTGCGATCACCTCCTCCAGCCGTTGCCGCAGCAGGGGATCAGCCAGGTAGGCCTGGGCCTCCGCCAGATCGGCGATGCCATAGCGCTCCGCCATGGCCGAGTGACCCAGAGCGCGCAGCTGGGGCAACACAAACCAGATCCAGTGAGTTTGCTTGGCACCGGCCTGCAATTCTCGCAGTGCCTGGGCATAAACGCCCCTGTCGCCCTCACCCTGGGCCGAGTGGAATCGTTGCAGCTGATCAGAGGGTTTGTTCACCAAGTCGGCTCCTGGGGGAGGACCCCAGAGAAATCCAGCAGCACTGGTGGCTGGTAGGGCGAAAGTAGCTGGGCCCTGGCCTCCAGGAAGGCCGGCAGGATCGTGATCATCAGAATGTAGTCACTGCGCTGTTGGATGCGGAGGCTGATTTCTGAACTGAGAGAGAATCAGATATTGGCGCCATCGATATAATGAACTTTCTGAAGAAGCTTTTTGTTTCCAGCGATTATCCGGGCCTTCGAACTAGATTTGTTTGCAATTTGGTTTACTTAATCGTTGGGTCTACGTCCTAAGGGTTGGAGTCCCTGGACTGATTCTGGCATCCAGGTTGATCGCGATCAATGCTTACGAATAAAGGCAACCGGAACTGTACATCTATCTTTGCGGCGTATTGTCTCGGAGAAACTTAAGTCGGAGCTTTTACTCTTAAAAGATCCCGAGTCTCCCAACTATGTAGGACCCAATGGTACATCGAACTATGATGTGACTTCCCACCAACTCTTTCTTCAAGGTTATTCTCTTAGCCCCGATAGCACTCTAGGCACTTTAATCGCAAAAATTAAAACGGAGGACCATTCAGATGAAATCATTAAGATCGGAGCATCTAAGGCTTATAGAATACCCAAGAATAAAACAGGCACACCAAAATTTGCCATTAATGATATTTCATTTCGCGACGACGATTTTCATTCAATTAGAAGTGCAAAGGATGGCTCCGCAGTCCCTTTGGCGAATTCATGCGAGTCTGCGCCAGTAAATCATAATATACAAGATCAAATGAAGGCAGCCTGGATGAGTGGGTGCATGCCAAGACTAGAAGACGCCATTGTTTTACTTAAAGAAAACAATAACAAAGCAGATAACAAAATCTTTATATATCAAGAAAAGAAAAATGATGAAAAATTCAGGGGTAAATTTGTGCGCAATTTTTACTTCAAGGAAGTTGAATATAGGGAGGTTTATGATCACGGTCTAGCTGAATGGAGGAGGAAAGCGAGTCCAGAATATCTACTAGAAAAAGCCAGGAGTCTCTACACCTCTCGCGATCAACTATGGGAGTCAACTCGACCCAGAAACGTTGATATCTGGTACAAGGACAATTTAGGAGGGTTTTGGGTTACGGTTGAGAAGCTGCCGCCTGACGCGAATTGTGAAATCCAAAACTAGATATATTAATGAAGTAAAATGTAATCCGATAACTGTGAAGTTGCTGTAGCTCTGGCAGCGCGGTAAGCCACCGGAAAGTGCCTACAGATCCAGGCCAACCTACGCAGCAATGGTCGAAGCGAGCAGCCGATAGCCCAATTGAAGCTGGGTTTTACCCGGTGCCGGCTGGAGGGTTGCAGCGTGGGCCGGTGAAAATCCCCTCTGGGCCAGGCCAACCTTGAAGGCGACGGCTATGGGCTATGGCTCCCTGGCCTGGGCCTTTAGTTGGATTCTGCCCTGCTCAGGAGCCGCAAGCGGAAGCCATGCCCTATCTTCTAGTGGATGATCCCCAGAGTGGCTTGTGAGTGGAGGCCAAAGCAATCCAGCGGCAGCAGAGTCCGTATTGATAGAACGGCGGGAGTTGTTTATCAGCTATAGCCACCACGATCTGCGTTGGCTGGAGCGACTGCGAGTTCATCTCAAGCCGCTGGAAAAGATTTATCGGCTAGAGCGATGGGATGATTCGCGCATCAAGGCTGGTGACCTGTGGCGGCAGGAGATTGAAGAGG
>CANHSW010000236.1 GCA_947463165.1 Cyanobacteriota bacterium | reverse complement strand
CTGCAGGAAACAGAAGGTGAACGATGCGCCTCCCCTGCGATTTCAGGCCGGGCAACGAGGCTATAGATAGTTGAGTTTTCGCTGAATCCGCTCCATTGGTTGAGCTGCTGCCCCTGCTGCTCCTGCTCCCGTTGCTCCTGTTCTTGCTCCTGCTGGTCACCGTTCTGGCGATCCGGATGAGTTACCTGGGCCAGCGGCTCACCCGGCTGGAACATCGGCTGGGCGAGCCTGAAAAGCAGGCGCCCCCGGCTCCGCTGCTTCCGGCTCCGCTGCTTCCGGCTCCGCTGCTTCCGGCTCCTGAGTCCCCGATGGAGCCATTACGGGTGATCCATCCGCCGGCGGCCCTCTCTCCGCCAGCCCCCTCAGCACCGCCAGCCCAGCCAGCCCAGCCGCCCGGCCTATCGCCCGGCCTGTCGCCCAGTTCAGGCCCCCCCGCGCCCACCGGCAATAAATCCTGGCGGCGGCTGGAGCGCACCTTAATTGAGAACTGGACCGGCATCCTCGGCGTGGTGGTGCTGGTGGCCGGGGTCACCTTCCTGGCGGTGAGCCTCGCCCTGCGTCTGGGACCGCTGGCGCGTTTTCTGCTCACCCTCCTGGTGGCCCTGGCCTTGATGCTCCCCTCGGCGCTGTGGGGCCGGCGCCACAGCTGGCGGCGGCTCAGCCTTTGGATGCGTAGCGGCGGGGCGGCCCTGATCCTGTTCGCCTGCGTGGCCGCCGGCGGGTTGCCGGAGCTGGGCCTGCGCTGGCTCCACGATCCCAGCCAGGCCCTGGCCCTGTTGGTGGTGGGCATGGCGATCAACCTGGCGGTGGCGGCGGTCGCCCGCCAGCAGACCACCGCCTCCCTGCACGTGGTGGTGAACCTGCTGCCCCTGCTGCTGGTGCCCTCCAACGGCACCACCCTGGCAATTGCCAGCCTGGTGTGCCTGCTGGGTCAGCTGCTGCCCCGGCGCCGGGCCTGGAACCGCCACCGGCTGATCGTGGTGGCCGCCTACGCCCTCTTCCACGGCTGCTGGTTTGTGGCGGCGCCCCCCAGCCTGCTCGCCAGCCCGATGGCCCGCGCTGGCGGGGCCCTGGCGGCCGGTTTGGTGTTCGCCAGCGGCTTGTTGCTGCAGCACTGGGGCAGGCCGCTGCGGCGGGCGCTCACCCCCTTGCGGCTGGCCACCCTGCTGCTGCAGTGGGGCGGCATCGCCCTGGCGCTGCTGCTCTACCCGCGCCAGGTCGCCGTGCGGGTCACGGCCCTGGCCCTGACGTCGGCCCTGGCCCTGCTGCTCTCCCGCCGGGCGCGGCGGGGCGGCGCCCCCTCCCTGGCGCTGGCCGACAGCCTCTGCGCCCAGGCCCTGTCGATGGCGGCGATCCTCAGCCTGGCGCCGCTGGTGGTTGATCCCCTGCTGCTCCTAGGGGTGTTGCTGGTGGAGTGCGCTCTCTTCCTCGCCTTCGGGCTGCTGCAGGGTGACCTGAAATTGCAGCGGATCGGCTGGCCGGTGTTGCTCGCGGTGGCGGCGGTGCTCTTGGTGGTGGGGCTGCTCGCCTCCTGGGGCCTGGTGATGCCGCGGCCACCACCGCTGCGCAACGCCGCCGTGTTGCTCGCTGGCTCGGCCCTGCTCACCGCCATCTCCGCGCTGCTGCAGCGCCGGCCGGGGGTGGCCAAGCCCCCAGCGTTTTCCGGGGTGCAGGCGGCGCTGCTCGCCTTTGCGGGCTCGTTCCTGGTGCCACCGCCCCCGTGGCAGCCCCCGCTCAGCTTGCTTTCGCTCGGGGCGCTGCTGCTCACGGCCCGGCGCTTTCAACCCCCCGGGCTGCTGCGGGGGGTGGCGGCGGCGGTGCTCTCCACCCACCTCCTGCAGGCGATGACCCTGTTGCTGCAGGGCCAGCGGGGCCTGGTGGCCCTGCCGCCCCTGCTGGCGCTCACCGGCCTGGCGGCGCTGATGATCGCCAGCAGCGGGCGCCGCCGCCTGCGGTTGGTGGGGGTGTATCTGCTGGGCTTCGACCTGGGGCTGGCCGCCTTTCTGCTGCTTGAACCGATCTCCCCGCTGTTGCCGGGGGTGGTTTGGCTGTTGCTCTCCCTGCTGGCCCTGGAGGCGGCCAACCGGCTGCGGCGGCCGGAGGCGCTGCATGTGCTCGGCCTGGGGCTTGGCTATCTGGCCGCCTACGCCGTCAGCTATCTGCTGGTGATCAGCCAGAGTCCGGCCTATCTGGTGCTGCTGGGGCAGTCGCTGGGGGCCCGGCTGCTGATCCAGCTGTTCGCCCTGGCGGTGTTGCTGGGCTGGTGGTTGTTCCATCCCCGTGCCGCTCTGCGCCAGGCGAGCATCTGGCGCGCCGTTCACCCCTGCCTCCTGGAGCTGGGGCTGCTGGCGATCGGGCTGCTGATCCTCAGCGAGGTGAGCGCCCTCTGGCGGCCCGTCGCCTGGTCTGTGCTGGCCCTGGGGCTGCTGAGCCCGGCGCTGGGGCGCTGGTTCGCACCGCGGCTGCAGGTGTATGCAGTGCTCGGCTCCTGGCTGGCGAGCGCCACCACCGTGGCGATGCTGAGCACCGGCGAAACCGCCTCGCCCCAGTGGCACCAGCAGCCCCAGACGATCGCCCTGCTGGCCATCGGCCTGCAGGGGTTGTTTTTGCTGGCCAGCAGCCGTTGGCTGCGGCCCGAGGCGCTGCGGGCCCCGGGTGGCCTGCCCCTGCTGGCGGCGATCGGCAGCCCGGTGGCACGTCAGCCCCATCGCTGGCTCGGCTACCCCCTGTTCCTGGCGGTCGCCCTCTATCTCTCCTGCCGCTACGACCGGGCTCTGCTCACCCTGCTCTGGTCGCTGCTGGCCTTTTGCATTTACCTCCTCAGTGCCCTGCTGCGCGACAATCAGTTCCGCACCGTGGCGCTGCTGGCCACTGGGGCCTGCCTGCTGCGGCTGGTGGCGGTGGACATGGCCCAGGCCGATCTGACCCTGCGCGGGCTGGTGTTCGTCGGCGTCGGTCTGCTGATGCTGGCGATGAATGCCCTCTACACCCGCTTCCGGGAGCGTTTCCGGTGAGGCGCCACCGGCGAGAGGCCCGGCTGCCTGCTCTGCTGCTGCTGGTGCGCCACAGCTTCAGCAAGGCGGAGGAGTACGAGGCGGACGTCTACGCCTTCACCCTGCTGGCCAGCAGCCGCTATGACCCTGCCGCGATGGGCTCGGCCTTCGCCTCCCTGCAGCGGTTCCAGGACAGGGCGGGCAGCTCCCCTGGTGGCGCCGCCATCCGCGCGAGCGCCGCTACCTGGGCGTCGCCAACCTGCGCCGCCGCCAGGCGCTGGAGACGGCGCTGCCCGGGGAGTGGCGTCAGGGCGCGGGGGGCTGATCCGCCTCCAGGGAGGCACTCCCTCCCAGGCTCGCGCCGATCCGCTCCGCCAGGGCCAGGCAGCGATCCATCTCCTGCCAGAGCAGCTCGCGGCGACTGGCGTGCACGGCGAAAGAGCGGTGGTGCAGGTCGCGGCCTAAATAGAGCAGGGCATCGCGGATGCGCCGCCAGTCATCGGGCTCCAGGGCGGCGGCATCTGCAGGGGACGACGGGGGGACAGGCATCGGCGGGCGCCGCCAGGGGGAAGGGCAGACCCAGGAGCCTGCTGCCCACAGAATGCCCCAGCCGGTAGCAGCCGCTACAAATGGATAACGGTTCCGATAACCACTGTTCGCAATCAACACATATCGCCGAAAGCATCTGCGGTTGCCAGGATTGGCTTGACTGGATGGAAGTGATTCACGGAAGGTGGTAAGAGCGGTGGGGTGGTTTTCGGGAGCCACTTTTTGGCGTTCGAGGGGCCTGTCTGCATTCACAAGAGTATGAATAATTGTGATTGATAAATGAACATGAAAGAAAGTTTGTGAATCTTTATTGTTTGACGAGCCATGGCAAAGACGTCTGTAGTGGCTTCGCTTACTATGCTCTATCTTTCTTGCTCAAGCTGAGGACATTTGTCTTGCGCGTAGAGCCGATTCGGCACAGTGAAGATAATCCCAATCAAAAACAAGAGAGAGAGTTGATCCATTAACATCTAGCTTGAGATATTCGCAAAAAATAGGATGGATTAAGAACGAATACAATGCAAGGTCGTTCTGACAGAGATACTCGTCTCCAAACAGCAGTGCCCCCTCGTTAAATATAAAAGCATTG
>CANHSW010000235.1 GCA_947463165.1 Cyanobacteriota bacterium | reverse complement strand
GGCTTCAGAGGCAGAAACCTGCCTAGTCGTAGCCGCCCAAAGAGCTGCCCGGCGAGGGCTGGGCAACTCTTCCCCAGCCAATCCATACCTGGCCTCAGCGTCTGGGCGCCCAGGGAGGGCACGCCGAGCCTCCAGAGGAGGCAGGGTCTGCCGAACCTCCAGAGGAGGCAATGTCTGCCGAGCCTCCAGAGGAGGCAATGTCTGCCGAGCCTCCAGAGGAGGCAATGGCCGCTGGGCCAGGCGCGGCCCAACCGCCGCCCGGGGGGCTGGCGGCAGGGGCGGCGGCGCCTCGGTGCCAGCCAGTCCAATTACATCGACCGGCCGCTGCAGACGGACCTGGCCGTCGGCGCCAAGTTCCCGCACTTGAGCTCGCACCGACTGGCCGCGCAACAGGGCATCCACGGTTCGAGCTACATCGGTGTGCACCAACCAGCGATCGCGCGCGTGCATTTCCACAGCGAGCGGGAAAGTGGGTTCAGCGGCCCGCTCCAACACTGTTTTCTGGGTGCGGCGGCGGCGCGCCTCCTCATCGCCCAGGGTCACCGACTGAATACCACCCACCAAGTCGGCAAGCGTTGGATTCTTGATCAGATTGGCCAACTCATTGCCGTGGGCGGTGGCCACCAAAATCACACCCCGCTCAGCGATGGTACGGGCGGCCTGGGCCTCCAGCTCAGTACCAATCTCATCGATCACGATCACTTCAGGCATGTGGTTTTCCACCGCCTCAATCATCACCTGGTGCTGCAACTCAGGGCGAGCAACCTGCATCCTGCGGGCCCGGCCAATGGCCGGATGAGGGATGTCGCCATCCCCGGCGATCTCATTGCTTGTATCTATTACTATCACCCGCTTATCAAGCTCATCGGCCAGCACCCGGGCGATCTCGCGCAGGGCGGTGGTCTTGCCCACACCAGGGCGGCCCATCAGCAATAACGAATGGCCCGCATCCAGCAAATCCCGCACCATCACCACCGTGCCAAACACAGCCCGCCCCACCCGGCAAGTGAGGCCCACCACCTCGCCGGTGCGGTTGCGGATGGCGCTGATGCGATGCAAAGTTCGCTCGATCCCAGCTCGGTTATCGCCTCCGAAGGCACCAAGCTGGTTCACCACCGCCGCTAAATCTGCCCGCTGCACCGGCTCAGTGGCCAGGGCCACCGCCCGGCCTGGATAGCGGGCTTCCGGCACCCTGCCCAAGTCGAGCACCACCTCCAGCAGGGAATCACGGGCTTCTGGCGGCGCCAGGGCCTGGCGTACTGCCACTGGCAACACCGCCAGCAAACGGTCGAGATCGTCGGTAATGCGCTGGGTGGCTATGGAGCGACCTGCGGGTCTAGCCCGTTCTAGCGGTGCTTGCGTTGCAGCCAGGGACGCACCAGCTCGCGGGCCAGCGCCAGGGCTTGCGAGCCCAGCTCCCGATCGCTGAGCAGGGACTGGCCGCGCTCCTGGGCCTGCCGCAACAGCGGTTGCAGCAGGCTGCGGGCCACGCCACCGAAGGCCACGCCGGCCACCGCCAACGGGCCCAGCCGCTGCCGATCCAACAACTCCAAGCTGCGGCCATTGGTGCCGCCGGCCAGCTGCAGAGGCCCTGGAGGAGCCAGAGGGCCCAGCTGGCGCACCAGGTTCACGGCGGCATGGGCCGTCCCGGCCCCCAGATCGCCCCGCATCGGCCGACCATCGAGCTGCCAGAGCGGCGCAAATCCAGCGGCGCGCACCACGGCATAGCGCTGCCAAAGTTCAGCCGCCAATTGGGACGGCGTAGGCGGAACAGGGGCCAAGTCGGCGGCGGCCCCGGCCGCCGGCTCCAAACCACAGCTCACCGCCAAGCGTTGCAAAGGCACGCCAGAGCGGCGCAGCTGCTGTACCCGCTCGCCGAAAGCCTCACCGCGACCAATGCGGGTGTGTAGCTCCACCGCGTCGGGCTGGATCTCCGCCAACAGGCTGGCCACCGCCTCGGCCGGCAGCAACTGTTGGCGCTCTTCAATCAGGCCGAGGGGGCAAGCGGGCAGACAACGCCCGCAGCCGTAGCAGCGCTCCGCCCAGACGCCGCCATGGCCCTTTGCCAAGCCGCCAATCGCCTCGGCGGGGCAGACCCGCTCACAGGGCCTGGGGCAATCGGGTGGACAGCGCCGCGGATCAAACCAGGCCTTGCGGAAATGGGGGTCAACCCCGTCGCTAAGGCTCACCATCAGCCAAGGTCGGACAGGGCCAAAGGGATGACCAAGCCACTGCTCAGCCCGAACCACCCCCCTGCGGGCCGCGGCCACCACCGCCGGGTCGGCCGCCACATCCAGGCAATGCACCCCCGCCAGGGCATAGATGCCAGCCAGATCTTCAATCGCGGCCAAATCCTGGTTGCTGGCACCACCTATCCACTTAACCCAACAACCGCTGGCCAACGCCGTTGCTGGGTCCAGCCCAGGCCCGGCAACCACAGCCCCAATAACCTCAGACCTCACAGCCATAGCCCCAACAACCTCAGGCCCGCCAGCTATAGGCCCCTCAGCCCATGACATGGCCAACAGACGCCCGGAAGATAAGCATAATTCTTAAAATACAAGACTAGCGCAAGATGGTCGGTCAATATCCCGACGGCATCCTGATAATAACAAAAACGATGGCCAAGCGATTACAATGCAATGACCAATAATGGGCACTTCGAAAATTGCCAGTTTGACTCCTGCGAGTCGTCAACCAGCCGCTCGCCGCAATGCTTGTCAGCTCATGAGAGCGGTGAGATTTTTGAATTTGCCGAGGTGACCCAATGCCTAAATAATGAGTTTAAGACTGAATGGGTGCTAGGAAATTGCCAATCCAGCCATTGCAAGTTAAAGAGCCAGTCAAACGCTGCCATGCTTGTCAGGTCGCGAGAGAAGCGAGATCTAAGATTTTTTTAGAATCGTCCTGATAGCATTAAATCCCTAATAGACATCAACCAGAATGACAACCAGCAGCGCCGATCAACAGGTGCTTAAAAACTTCTAAACGCTTCTGGGCATCGGAAACCACCGAAGGCAAGCGGGCAGCAGCAAAGCGGCGAAAGATACCCCGCTCCACAGTGCCACCCCAGCGATGCAAAAAATGCACCTGGCGGCCACGGGCATCGCGAGGGGACATATTATAACTATCAGGCAAAGTTTCCACCTGAATTTCGCTATTGCATATTGCCCTAACCAGTGCCAGTTGATCCTGACGAGAGAAGCGGCACCACTGCTGATGCCAGTGGTCAAAAAGGCTGTCAGTTGCCTGCTCAGATCGCCACAATATCAGGCCACTATTGAAATGCGTGGCATCACCGCCCAGCGCAGCCAAAGTCAAAGTTATCTCCTCTTGGGCAACATGCTCACACAAGCTCACCAAAGGCAGTCGATCGCGCACCAAGCCGATGGGAGCCCTATCAAGCACCTGCCATAGATCCCCCAGTGGCTGCATCGCCAACATATCCGCATCCACATAGAGGCTATTGCGATATGGGCTCAACTTGGCCAAGCGTGTTTTAATCCAGCGGGAGGCAAAAGCATCGGAGCCTGGAGCTACCTTAGGCGAAACCAAGCACATAGTTATGCAAGTATCCTCCAGATCTACAAAATTTAAACCCGGCAAATCGGAGAACACAGTGATCGGAAGATCCGGCTCGTGCTGGCGAAGCGCTAGGGCCGCGATGAAAGCCGCTTCTAAATAATTAAAACTGCCAGAACCACAGAAGAGGGCGCCACGATCAGCTTTCATAATTAATTGAACAAATCTTCACTGGGGGCAGAAGCGATCATCCCCACACTAGACACAAAGCAACAGATCCGCGAACTTTAATTTCCCGGGCCGCTGACGTCAAGCACCCAAACCTTAACCCAAGGAGCCCACCCACACACCAGCCAGCTACTAGCAACTGCAGCCCAGAACGCCGCGCGGCGCCCAGCAGCAACACTGAAAACAAATGCACCAAAAGCAAGCAACTTTAAATACTCTAATTCGGTGGTAAATCCAAAGCCAAAAGTCGCAGAGCCCCTCGCTTCCGGTAGCCATTGGCTGCCCTGGGAGCCATTAGCTGACCTGGTAGTTATTGCGACTGCGGGAAAATGGCAGCCATAATAGCGAGGGCTTCCTGTGGACTATTGACACGCCAAAAGCCATTGCGAAGTC
>CANHSW010000234.1 GCA_947463165.1 Cyanobacteriota bacterium | reverse complement strand
GATCTGAATTTGCCCTTGTCCGCCGCCCCCAGCCAGCCCACTGATGGCGGAAAATAGCTTGATGAGCGCATACACCATCCCCAGCCCTGGGATTGCCCCCGCCGCCCCCGCCGCCACAGCGGCTCCCGCCGCAGCTGCCGCCACCGGGGTGCAGGGGCGCGGCAGCTACTGGATCACCACCTTCGGCTGCCAGATGAACAAGGCGGATTCCGAGCGGATGGCCGGAATTCTGGAAGCGATGGGCTATAGCGAAGCCGAGGGCGAACACAGCGCCGATCTGGTGCTCTACAACACCTGCACGATCCGCGATAACGCCGAGCAGAAGGTTTACAGCTACCTGGGCCGCCAGGCCCAGCGCAAACGGCTCAACCCCCGGCTCACGCTGGTGGTGGCGGGCTGCGTGGCCCAGCAGGAGGGGGAGGCGCTGCTGCGCCGGGTGCCCGAGCTCGACCTGGTGATGGGTCCCCAGCACGCCAATCGCCTGGAGCGGCTGCTCAGCCAGGTGGAGCAGGGCCAGCAGGTGGTGGCCACGGAGGAGCACCACATCCTCGAGGACATCACCACCGCCCGCCGCGACAGCGGCGTCTGCGCCTGGGTGAATGTGATCTATGGCTGCAACGAGCGCTGCACCTACTGCGTGGTGCCCTCGG
This sequence comes from Cyanobacteriota bacterium, assembly GCA_947463165.1. GTDB lineage: Bacteria > Cyanobacteriota > Cyanobacteriia > PCC-6307 > Cyanobiaceae > UBA5018. Next base: position 3,536 of record CANHSW010000234.1, on the reverse strand, counting down.
TGCGGGGCCAGGAGCAATCGCGCCTGCCCGGCGCCATCCGGCTGGAGATGGAGGGGCTGGCCGCCCGCGGTTTCAAGGAGATCACCCTGCTGGGCCAGAACATCGATGCCTACGGCCGCGACCTGCCGGGCATCACGCCCGAGGGGCGGCGCCAGCACACCCTCACCGACCTGCTGCACAGCGTCCATGACATCGAGGGTGTGGAGCGGATTCGCTTCGCCACCAGCCACCCCCGCTACTTCACCCAGCGGCTGATCGACGCCTGCGCCCAGCTGCCCAAGGTGTGCGAGCACTTCCACATCCCCTTCCAAAGCGGCGACGACGCCGTGCTCAAGGCCATGGGCCGCGGCTACACGGTGGATCGCTACCGCCGCATCGTCGAGCGCATCCGCGAATCAATGCCCGATGCCTCGATCAGTGCCGACGCCATCGTGGCCTTCCCCGGCGAAACCGACGCCCAATACAGCCGCACCCTGGAGCTGGTGGCCGAGATCGGCTTCGATCTGGTCAACACCGCCGCCTACTCCCCTCGCCCGAACACGCCGGCGGCCAACTGGCCAGACCAGCTGCCCGAGGCGGTGAAGGTGGAGCGGTTGCGCCAGCTAAATGCCCTGGTGGAGAGCCAGGCCAGAGCCCGCAGCGCCCGCTACGCCGGCCGCAGCGTCGAGGTGCTGGTGGAGGGCCGCAACCCCAAGGATCCGGGCCAGGTGATGGGCCGCACCCGCACCAACCGGCTCACCTTCTTCCCAGGCCAGCGCGCCGATGGCTCGTCCATTCAAGCCGGTGAATTGGTGCAGGTGCTGATCGATCAGGTGCGCCCCTTCTCGCTCAGCGGCCAACTGGCTGTCTGAATACTGGCCAGCAGAGCAGCAAACTATCCACAGTTCTCGCCCTGTCGCTGGGCGATCAGTCCGTGATGAGCACTGCCCCCACCCGAGTTGGCCTGATCTTTGGGGGAGCTTCCGGCGAACACGCCGTGTCGGTGCGCTCCGCGGCCACCATCGCCGCCGCCCTGGGCGGTGGCGATAACGGCCAGCGCTACAGCCTGCACTGCTTTTACATCGACCGCCAGGGCCGCTGGCACGGCTCGGCCCTGGCCGAGGCGGTGCTGGCCCAGGGACTGCCCGCCACGGATTTGCAACTGGCTACAGCTGAGCAATTGGCTACAGCCCAGGGCCGCCGGGGCTTCAGCGGCTTCCCCAGCGGTGCCCTCGATGTGGAGGTGTGGCTGCCGGTGCTGCATGGCCCCAATGGCGAGGACGGCACCATCCAGGGACTGTTCAGCTTGATGCAGGTGCCCTATGTGGGCTCAGGGGTGCTGGGGTCTGCTGTGGGCATGGACAAGCTGGCCATGAAGGCCGCCTTTGCCGCCGCCGGTCTGCCCCAGGTGCCCCACATGGCGGTGGCTGCCAGCGAGCTCAGGGGCGAGTCGGGCGCCACGCAGCAGCTGCTCAGCCGCATAGAGGATCAGCTGGGCTATCCCTGCTTTGTCAAACCGGCCAACCTCGGCTCTTCCGTTGGCATCAGCAAGGCCAGCAATCGGGCAGAACTGCTGCAGGGATTGACTGCCGCCGCCCTGCTGGACCCCCGCCTGGTGGTGGAGCGGGGAGTTACTGCCCGGGAGTTGGAATGCGCCGTGCGCGGCGGCGGCCACCAACCGCTGTTGGCCTCGGTGCTGGGGGAGATCCGCTTTGAGGCCGATTGGTACGACTACGACACCAAATACAGCGAAGGTAAAAGTCATGTATTGATTCCCGCACCTGTTGATGCCGGCATCGCTGAGCGGGCCAGGGCCCTGGCCGTCCAGGCCTGTGGGGCCGTCGGGGCGATGGGTCTGGCCCGGGTCGACTTCTTCTACGCCGAGGCCACGGGCGATCTCTGGGTGAACGAGATCAACACCTTCCCTGGCTTCACCAGCCAGAGCATGTATCCAATGCTGTGGGCGGCCTCAGGCCTGCCCATCGCCGCCCTGGTGCAGGAACTGATCGAAGGCGCTAGACAATGGCACCACCAAACCCAGGGGGGAGGGACCACCAGATGATCCACGGGCTGCTTTGGTTTCCACTGCTACTGGTTTTCGTTTTGCTCACGGCCCTGGGTTGGCTGGAAAGGCGCCGTCAGCAGCTGTTTCGCGATTGGGCCGCCGGTGCCGAGCTGGCCAAGTTGGATGCCTGCGGCGCGGCCCGATTGATCGATGGAGTGCTCAGTTGGAGCAGCTTCGAGGCGGGCAAACTCCAGCCCCAGGGCGAATTCGTGATCAAGCATCTGGAGCTGGTGGAACTGCTGGCCCTCGGTTCCGGGGAGGCGCCACTCACCGATGAGTCCCAGGGCTCCTGCCGCCTGCGGCTGGTGGGCGGCGGGATACAGCGCGATCTGCCCTTTGCCGATGCCGAGCGCGCTCGCCGCTGGATTGAGGAACTGATGTCGCGCTCTCGCTGCGAATTGTGACCACCTTGCCCCTGGGAGGCGCTCTTAATTGTGACCCGCCCGCCTGGACCTGAGCGGCGGCGTCAGTTGCAGCGACAACGACGCCATCATCAACTGCGCAATATCTGGCGCCTGCTGGTGCTCACCGCCCTCAGCGCTGGCCTGGGCTATGCCCTGCTGCGCTGGGGCTGGCTGCTCAACGGCCCCGAGCAGGTGGAGGTGGTGGGCAGTCGCCAGGTGAGCCGAGAGCAGGTGATCGCCGCCGCTGACCTGAGCTTTCCCACCCCTCTGCTGGGGCTCCAGCCCAGGCGCATCGCCGCCGAGCTGGCCGCCGCCCTGCCGGTGGAGCAGGTGCAGGTGAACCGGCTGATGGCTCCGCCGCGCCTGCGGGTGGCGCTGGTGGATCGAGAGCCGGTGGCCCGGGCCCAACGCGCCCAGGCCAGCGGCATTGAGACCGGCTACGTGGATCGGCTGGGCAACTGGATGGGCAGCCAGCAAAACCCCCGTGCTGCCGTCAGCTCCGGGCCCCTGAGGTTGGAGGTGGTCGGCTGGCAGCCCCGGCACCGAGCAGCCCTGGCCCTGATCCTTGGGCGTCGTTCCGATTTAGGGGCTGATTTGAGCCTTATCCGCTTCGATCCAGATGGCAACCTGTCGCTGCTGAGTTCGCGGCTGGGCCTGGTGCGACTCGGCACCCCCGATAACCGCCTGGCTCGCCAGCTGCAGGTGTTGCAACAGCTCAGCCGCGAACTGCCGGCCCGACTGGCCTATCAACCCTTGCATTCGTTAGACCTCAGCGATCCTGAACAACCCGAATTGGGGCTGGTGGTGAGTCGCCGCGGCCGCGGCGCTCCAGAGGGCTCCCCGCCAACGCCTCGGCCAATTGTCGCCTCAACACCTGGGCCAACCCCGCCCAGATTCGCTGCAGCGGCTGGCGATCCCCCGGATGCCACCAGAGCGGAGCCACCAGCTGGTCAGGCCGCTGGGCAGCCGGTTGGTCGGGACTGAACTGGGCCGCTCACCCAGCCAGCCAGGGCCAACTCGGCTCTGCCCCTGGAAATATTGGCAGCGAAATGGCTGGGGCAAAATTGAAATATCTCCGCCGAGAGCAT
>CANHSW010000233.1 GCA_947463165.1 Cyanobacteriota bacterium | reverse complement strand
GCTGTCTGTTTGCCAAGCTGCTGTAAGTGCTGCTGTTCGCCCAGCAGTCGCTCGTAGGTTTTTTGTTCGTTCTGCTGCCGCTCTTGTAGCAGTCGCAGTTGTTGGCGTTGCTCCTGCAGCCAGACTTCCAATGGCTCCGCATCTGGTGCCGCATCTGGATTGGCTGGATCCAGTGGCAGCTGCCCGTCTTGTTGCAGCGCCCGCAGTTCGCCGCTGGAGCTCTCAAGCTTGCTGTTCAGCTGCTGGCGGCGGTTTTGCAGGGCGGCGAGCTGCTCATCCAGCCGCTGCCAGGGAATGGCGGCAGCGTTGCGGCGCAGGTTGGCCAGTTCATTCTCCAGCCGCTGCCTTTGCTGGGCGATTGCTTCGGCGGCGTCAAAATTCGCCAACTGCATGGCTTGGAGCAGGCCAGCCAGCTGGCTTTCGGCCTGGAGGCGCTCGGCGCTGGCATTGGCCAGGGCTTCGCCGCCGCCGGGGCTGATCTCCAGCTCCACGCCAGGGCCCACCTGCAGCCTGCTGGCCTGCACGAGCCGCGTTTCGCTGCCACTTAGCAGCGGTTGACCATCGAGCAGCACCGGCTGTTCGGCCCTGAGCAGCGTCACCGTGGCCGCCATCGCCTCACTGCGGGCCCGGGCTTCCCCCAGGCGGCGCTCCGCCTGTCGCAGTTCCTGCAGCCGCTCGGCGGTGATTGGCGCTAGGGAGCTCAGTTCGGTTTTGAGGGCGGCGGCCTGCTGTTGCAGCAGGTTGAACTGCTGGCGATGCTGCTGCAGCTGCTGCGCCTCCCGCTCCACGGCGGCTTGATCCAGCAGTATCTGGCCCAGCTCCAGCCGCTGTTGCAGCTGCCGGCCGCCCTGCGCAGCATCGCTCAGCTGGCCCTGGAGGCGAGCGAGCTGTTGGCCGATCGCCTCCAATTGGGCGCCATGGGCCCTTTGGCTCTCCAGGAGCTGGCTTTGTTCGGCGCTGGCCCGCTGCTTTTGGCCCTCCAGCTGCTGACGCTCTTCCATGCGCTGGCGCAGGGCCTGCCATTGCTGGGCCAGGGGTTGCCGCTGACTGCGCCGCAGCTCCAGCTGGGTTTTGGTTTGCTCCAGCTGGCGTTGCTGTTGCTGCCACCGCTGGTGTTGGGCTTCCAGGGCCGGCCGCTCGCGGCCATCGATCAGCTCCAGCCGCTGTTCGATCTGGGCCAGTTCCTCCATGGCGGTTTCCAGCTGGGCCAGCCGCTCCTGGGCGAGCTGCAGCCGTTCTGCCGCCTGCTGCTGTTGGCCTTGGGCCTGGGCCAGCACCGAGCCGGCCTTCACCTTGCCGGTGGCGGTGAACAGTTGGCTGAGTTCCAATTGCAGGTTCGCCTCCACCTGCCGATCCAGGGGCGACTCCAGGGCGGCACTGCTGCCCCGCTGCTGCAGTTGATTGAGCAGTCGATCCAGGTCGTAGCTGTTGCCGCCGCCGGCCAGGGGATTGGCCCCCGCCTCCCCCTGCCGCACCCAGAGGTGGGCCCAGCGCTGGGGCAACTGGGAGATGCGGCGGCCCTCCACCGGCGCTTCCACCCCCAACAATTCCGCCAGCCGCTCCTCAGCTGCGGCACCGCTGAGGCTGGTGCCGACCCCATCGGCCAGCTGCACGGTGCCACTGCTGCCGGCAAAGCGCTTGCGCAGCAACCAGCTGCGACCCCGGGCTTCAAAGCCGATTTCCACCTCCGGCAGGCCGCTGTGCTGACGGGAGCGCAGTTCTTCCACCCCCTTGCCCGTGGCGGTGGCCTTGAGAAACAGCCCCTTATGCAGCGCCTCCACGAGGGTGCTCTTGCCCGTTTCATTGGCCCCACCCACCAGCGTGAAGCGGGGATGAAATTGCAACTCCAGCTGGCGATGCAGGCGCAGTTGGCGCAGGCGCAGGTGTAAAAGTCGCATCGCTCTAGCCCTCCGCCAATTGCACGGCTCGATGCAATTCCGCCAGGGCCAACCTGGCGGTGGCGGCGGTGGCTGCATCGGTGGCGGGATCCGCCAGTTCGCCCAGCAAGGCGGCACTCACCTGGGCGATCAGCGGGTCGGCGGCGCGGCCCACCAGGGCGGCCAATTCGGTTTCGCCCGGGGCCTGGCTGCAGCTGCCCCGGCGTTTTAGTCGCAGTAACTGGGCCTCCAGTCTTTCCAGCAGGGCGCCATAGCGCTGGTGGGCCGCCAGGCTGAGGCTACCGCTCTGCTCCAGCAACACCAAATCCTGGCCCACCCGCCCCTGCAACAACTCTTCCAGCTGGCGCTCCAGTCGATCCAGATCGCCATCTTGGTGGAAGTTGGCGGTGAGCGGATGCCAGCCGAGTTGGCCGGTGGCCAGGGCTTCCACCCGGGGAATATGGCCCCGCCGCAACTCCACCCGCAGCACCTGACCGGAGCGGTAATCACCATGGCGGGGAAAGCGATCGGTTTCTGGCGTGCCGCTATACCAGGCCTTTTCGTTCACCTGTTTGAGGCCATGCCAATCGCCCAGGGCCAGGTAGTCCACCTGCTCCAGCCAGTGGGGATCAAGTTTCAGCAGGTTGTTGGCATTGGCCGGATGCTCGTCGTCGGCGTCGCTGGCGCCATTCAATTCCAAATCCGCCCCTCCGAAACCCTGGATGGAACCATGGGCGATCACCAGCCGCGGTTTATCGGCCGGCAGGGCACGCCAGTTGAGCTGGCGCAGCCAATTACAGGGATCGAGGCTGTCACTGCGCCTCAATAGGGGGCAGGGCAGGATGACCAAATCGTTTAGTTCCAGCGGTTGGCGCTGCAGCAACACCTCTAGATTGGGTGCCCGCCGCAGGCGCTCCTGCTCAAAAAAGGCGTCGTGCCAGATGCTGCCTGGGCCGCCATGGTCGTGGTTGCCAGGGATCACCAGCACCGGGCAGGGGATGGCGCCGATGGCGGCGCACACGGCGCTCACATCGCTGGCGGCCGGGGTGGGTGAATCAAACAAATCTCCCGCCACCACCAGGGCGGCGGCGCCGGAGCAGTGGCCAGCGATGCGGCCGATGGCCTCGATGCGGCTCAGGCGCAGTCGCGCCCGCTTATCTGGGTCGCCAACGCGGCCATAGGGCTTGCCGATCTGCCAGTCGGCGCTGTGGATTACAGGGATGGCAGGGGCGGAGCTCGCCAGGATTGCAACTCTTGCTAGGCACCTGTTTAGCGTCTGCGCCAACCTCCTGCCGGCCTGGCCCGGTCTGTTGCCAATGCCGATTCGCCCCATCGCCCGGCGCCTGCTGTCGCTCGCCCTTTGGCTGTGCCTGAGCCTGCCGCTGCTCTGGCCTCAACCCAGCTGGGCGGCCAGCCCGGAGGTTGCTGGTTCCAGGGGCGCCCAGCTGTTTGGCCAGCACTGCGCCGGTTGCCACGTGAACGGCGGCAACATCATTCGCCGCAACAAAACCTTGAAGTTGGCGGCCCTGCAAAAGGCTGGCCTCACCACGCCCCAGGCGATTGCCGCAGTGGCCGCTAACGGGATCGGCCAGATGAGTGGCTACGCCCAGGTGCTGGGCAAGGGGGGCCCTGAGGCGGTGGGCAATTACGTGTGGCAGCAAGCCCAGGCCGGCTGGCCCCGCAAATAAGTGGCGTGGAGCAAGCAGGCTGGCCCTGGCGGCGTTCAGAAGGCCTGGATCCAGGGGTAGATCTCCACCTCGGTCCAGATGCCATGGCGCCAGTACACGTCGCCCTTCACCCAATCCTCCACCTGCTGCTTGGTTTCGGCCTCGTAGATAGCAAACACATGGCTGCTGTCTTGCGTGGGACCGAGGGTGATCAAGCCGCCCGCCTCCTGTTGCTGCTGCAGCCCGGCCAGATGTTCCTGGCGGTAGGGGGTGCGCAGTTCCAGTGCGTTGTCGCAGTAGCGGCCCCAGAGCACAAAACGCATTGATCCATCGGCAACAATCAAATTTCAGCATCCGCACCGGCGAGCTCACCAATCCGGTCTGACAACCACCAGTGGCTGAGTGGTGCCAGGCTGGGGGCTGTGGTTGCCAGCGCCGATGTCTCCCGGCCCCGCCCGTCGGCTTGATGCCGTGCTGGAGCCGGTGATTCCGGTGCTCGGTGAGCTGATCCGCGCCCACCCCCATACCCTCTCCCTGGCCCAGGGGATGGTGAATTGGGGGCCGCCGCCGGCGGTGGCCCAGGAGCTGCAAGCGGCCCTGCAAGCGGCTCAGGAGGCAGATTTTCAGCAGGGTTCAGCTGGC
>CANHSW010000232.1 GCA_947463165.1 Cyanobacteriota bacterium | reverse complement strand
GCCTGTTGCAGGGGGCCGACCTGGCCCTGAGCCGCTCGGGCGCCGGCGCCCTCAGCGAACTGGCGGTCTGCGGTACCCCGGCGATCTTGGTGCCCTATCCCGCCGCCGCCGATCGTCATCAGGATGCCAACGCGGCGGCGGCGGCGGCGCTTGGGGCGGCGGTGATCGTGGGTCAGCAGGCTCCCGAATCGCCGGTGTTGGCGCGCACTCTCTGGCGGCTGCTGGGGCCAAGGCTGCGCGGTGCCGCGACGGGCGCCGACCCACTGCTGGCGATGCGGGCGGCAATGGGGGCCTTGGCGGTGCCCGATGCCGATCGCCGCGTGGCCCGCTTGATCTGCGCCCAGCTCTAGGAGCCTGTTGCGCTGCCCAGCCACCAAATTCCGCTTGCATCTAAATCAGCCGCCGCCCTGGGCTAGCAGGCGCCGCCGTACACAGCTGAGGTCTGGATCCAGCACCGTCAGCAAACAGTGCTGGCCTGGGCCAGCTCCAGGGCCCGCAGCAGTTGGCGATGGCGGCGGCGATCCTGCAGGCCAATCCGCAGCCAGCTTTCATCTAGCCCCTCGAAGGAGCGGCAGTCGCGCAGCAGGATCCGGTGCCTCTGTTCCAGCCGCTGGCGCAGGGCCTGCAGCGACCGGGGCGCCCCGTCGCCAGTGACGCCCCGCACCAGCAGGAAATTGGTGGCTGAAGGCAGCGGCTCCAGCCCCTCCAGGCGCCCCAGGGCCAGCCTCAGCCAGGGCCCTTCCTGCGCCAGCCAGCGGTGCACCCGCCGCTGCCAGCGCCGCTGGCTGGGGCCAGGGGCGATCAGTTTTTCGGCCACGGCTGCCGCCAGCCCATTCACGGGCCAGGGATCGCGCCAGCCGGCCCAGCGGCGCAGGCGATCCGGATGGGCCAGGGCATAGCCGATCCGCAGACCGGCGATGGCATGCAGCTTGGTGAGGCTGCGGATCACCACCAGGTTTGGATGTGCCGCCAGCAAGGGCACCAGGGATTGCCGCTCCCCGCTGTATTGGTGCGCCGCGCTGCATTGGTGCTCCGCGCCGGAGAGGCTGAGGGGCAGGAAGGCCTCGTCGCAGATCACCAGGGCGTAGCGCTGCAGCAGCGGTTCCAGGGACTGGCGGCTCCAGAGCTGGCCGGTGGGGTTGTGGGGGTTGGTGAGCCACAGGGCCGCCCCCGGCGGCGGTGGCGGCAGCTGCTGGGGGAAGCTCTCGCCCCAGTGCAGGGGCAGTGGCTGGGGGATCCAGGCCCCACCCCAGCAGGCCAGGGCCCGGGGGTAATCGGCAAAACCCGGCACCGGCAGCACGCTCACCCCGGCCCTGGCCGCGTCCCTGGCCGCCCAGGTGAACAGTTCGGCGGCGCCATTCCCCGGCAACACCCACTGGGGATCCAGGCCGTGGTGGGCGGCGATGGCGCCGCGCAGGGCTGAGAGGGAGCGATCCGGGTAGATCCTTGGCGCCAGCCCCAGGGCGGCGCTCACCAGCTGCCAGCGCAGCTGCAGCGACGGCCCGAAGGGCACCAGGGAGGCGCTGGCATCGAGCAATTGGGCTGGCCCACAGCCCAGCTGGGCCGCCGCCGCCGTCAGATTGCCGCCATGGGGTTGGGCGGTGGGCATCGGCTTGGCGGCTGCGCTACAACCGGCCTGCAGATGGCGGGAGCCAGCCATGCCCACTGCTTCGCTTGGCACTGCTTCGCTTGGCACCGCCTCGATTTGCTCTGGCTGGATTTGCTCTGCTCCAGGCGCTCCTGGCAATGGCTCTGGGGCCCCGTCTTGGTGGGGCAGGTCTGTTGCGGCCCCGTCGAGATCAGGCATGGCGGCCGCCTTTGGCTGGCTGTCCATCTTCGGGCTGGCCACGGGATTGTTGGGTTTGGTCACCATCCCCGGGGCTTGGGCCCAGTCCATGGGCGGGGATGGGGCCCTCAGCCGCCTGCTGGTGCAGCGCAGCTGCCCTCGCTGCCAGCTCGCCGAAGCCGATCTGGTGCATGCCGACCTGCGCGCCGTCGACCTGCGCGGTGGCCAGTTGCAGCGAGCCAACCTGGGCCAGGCGCGGCTGGATGGGGCGCGGCTGAACGGCGCCGACCTCTCCGGCACCAGCCTGTTGGGGGCCTCCCTGCGGGGCGCTGATCTGCGCGGTGCCCGGCTGGAGGGCACAGACCTGCGCCAGGCGGACCTCAGTGGTGCCCTGCTCGACCCCGGTGCCCTGGCCCGCGCCCATTGGCAGAGGGCCAGCGGATTGGATATCGCTCAATTAACCTACGCCGATCTACATAATGCCGGCGTTGATGCGGCCGGAATGGGTAATTTTCCTGCGGCGGAGCGCTGGTTTGGCGAGGCGATTCGTCGCCAGCCGGCGGCGGCGATCAGCTGGGTGGCCCGGGGTATCAGCCGCAATGAACTGGGTCAATCGCAAGGGGCCGCGGCCGATTTCGGCTACGCAGCCGGCCTATACAGATCGCAGGGTGAGGAGCTGGAGGCCCAGGCCCTGGATCAGGCCGCCCAGCAGCTGCGCACCCCCCCTGGCAAGGCCCCGGGCGGCAATGGTCTGGGCAGTGTGATGCTGGGTGGAGCCCTGTCGGCGTTGCAGTTACTGGCGCCGCTGGCGGCCAAGGCCTTGCTGCCGATTGGACTTTGAACAGCCTTGTCGCAGCGCTGCCAAGCGAGGCTGGTACGCCTATAGGAAGCTGCAACATCGCTGTGTTTTGCCAATCCTGTCGGGGCGGGCCAGGCTTGGTTTGGCGCTGGTTGTCGCGCCCCCAGCCCTGGGGGGAGCCGGTGGGCATTTAACCGAAATGGCCCCGTCGCCACTGCCGTTTGGGCTTGCCGCTGACCCCGGCTGGCCAGGGCGATGCAGCCGCTGCGGCGGCTGTGGACAAGCGCCTCTGGGGCTGCCGAGGCCGGATTGGCTGTAGCGGATGGTGGCTCCGTCCATGGCTATTCAATAGCTATGGGTCTCTATTTGCTCCACCTGCATCTCCATGGGCTGTTTCGAGCTCAACAGTTGGAATTGGGTCGCGATCCAGATACCGGCGGCCAAACCACCTACGTGCTGGAGTTGGCCCAGGCCCTGGCCGCTTGTCCCGAGCTCGATCGGCTGGAGGTGGTTACCCGATTGATCCAGGATCGCCGCATCTCCCCCGACTACGCCAGGCCCTATGAACCCCTGGCCGGGGGGCTCAGTATTCATCGATTTCCCTTCGGGCCCCGCCGCTATCTGCGCAAGGAGTTGCTCTGGCCCTTCCTCGATGAGCTGGTGGAGCTGCTCACCGCGCGGCTCTCAGCCCAGGATCGCCGCCCCGATTGGATTCATGCCCACTACGCCGATGCCGGCTACGTGGGTGCCCAGCTGCAGCGGCGACTGGGCATCCCCTTGGTGTTCACCGCCCATTCCCTGGGCCGTGAGAAGCGGCGGCGGCTGTTGGCGGCCGGCCAGGAGGCCCGCCAAATGGAAAATAAATTCTGCCTTGCCCGTCGTATCGAGGCGGAGGAGCTGGCCCTGCTCCATAGCCAGCTGGTGGTTACCAGCACCGGCCAGGAACTGGCCGAGCAGTACGCCCGCTACGGCAACTTCCGGCCCAGCCGAGCCGCCGTGATCCCCCCCGGCGTGGATGCCAAGTTGTTTTTTCCGCCGTCAGCTCCCCCCTGTCAATGGCCTGGTCAGGCCGATCCCGCCTGCGGTGTCAGCGCCTTGATGCGGCCCTTTTTGCGCGAGCCGCGGCGCCCGCCGGTGCTGGCGATCTGCCGGCCCGATCACCGCAAAAACATTGCCGCCCTGGTGGAGGTGTTTGGGCGCTCCGCCTCGCTGCGCCAGCGTCACAATCTGGTGCTACTGCTGGGCTGTCGCCAGGACACCAGCCAGTTGGAGCGCCCCCAGCGGGAGGTGTTCCAGCAGTTGTTTGAGCTGGTGGATCGCTTTGATCTCTATGGAGCGGTGGCCTATCCCAAGCAGCACCTGCGCCATCAAATACCGGCGATCTACCGCTGGGCCTCCCGCCTGGGCGGTGTATTCGTCAACCCGGCGCTCACCGAACCCTTTGGGCTCACCCTGTTGGAGGCCGGCGCCTGCGGCCTGCCCGTGGTCGCCACCGACGATGGCGGGCCTCGCGAGATCCTGCAGCAGTGCGGCCATGGCCTGCTGGTGGATGTCTCCGACCTGGGGGCCCTGGGCCAGGCGGTGGAGCACAGCCTCGCCGATCGGGCCCGTTGGAGCGGCTGG
>CANHSW010000231.1 GCA_947463165.1 Cyanobacteriota bacterium | reverse complement strand
CCCCTGGTCATTGATTGGTTTGCTATTCACTATTTTGGTGATGTTTGCCCTGCAGGGCGAGGTGATCACCGCGGCGCCGCTGCGGGTGATCCGGGTGGCCATGCCCCTACTAATTTATTTCGCCGTCATGTGGGGATTGGCCTTTGGCTTGGGCCGCCGTAGCGGTCTCAGCTATCGCCAATGCGCAACGCTTTCATTTACGGCGGCTGGCAACAACTTCGAGCTCGCCATTGCCGTCAGTGTCAGTGTATGGGGGGTAACATCCGACCAGGCTCTAGCCGGGGTGATTGGCCCGCTGATCGAGGTGCCTGTTCTGTTGGCATTGGTGTATCTATCTCTCTGGCTAAGGGAGAGTATTTTCAAGTCGAGCTGAATTGACGATAACAAAAGTTTTGCTTTAGTTCCATTGTCCAAGGCCCCTTTGGGCTCAACGCGCTGATTCCGCCGCCTTTGATCGCCAGGGTGATTTTCATTCTTCTCGTATCAGGGGCAATCGAGGTTTCTATCAGCAGAGGTACTGGTTGGTTGTTGATACTGATCGCAGGGGTTTGAATTGCCGCGATCAACGGCGGCTTGTGGCCAGATTTAGCTATGGCGATGTGCTGATGGCAGATGCGCCACTTCCATCCAGCGAGGCAATCGCCCAAATAGATGGCTATACATATCTTCGTATTGCCGATGAGCGCGCTTATCGGCGCCAAGATGGAGACAAAATCTCTGGCGATAAGCGATTCACCTGCCTGGTAAGGGCAAATGTTAAATATATAGCACCGATAAATATGGATGATTTTACCATTGCCTATTTTGACCTGCTAAAAACTAAAGATCGGTGGTGGCGCCTAGGCTGCTGGAGCTGACTAGTCGGGCGTATTTGCCCAGCACGCCGGTGCGGTAACGGGGGGTGGGGGCTGTCCAGGCGGCCCGGCGGCGCTCCAGTTCTGCCTCATCCACGTTCAGCTGCAGCAGCAACTGGTTGGCGTCCACGGTGATGCTGTCCCCTTCCTGCACCAGGCCAATGGTGCCGCCTACGGCGGCTTCCGGCGCCACATGGCCCACCACCAATCCGTAGGAGCCGCCAGAGAAACGGCCGTCGGTAATCAGGGCCACTGATTCACCCAGCCCTTGGCCAATGATCGCCGCAGTGGGGCTGAGCATCTCCCGCATTCCTGGACCGCCCACCGGACCCTCATTGCGCACCACCACCACATCCCCAGCCCCTACTTCCCCCGCCAGGATTGCCGCCAAGCAGCTCTCTTCGCTCTCAAACACCCGCGCTGGGCCAGTGATTACTGGAGTTTTAACACCGCTGATCTTGGCTACAGCCCCCTCAATGGCCAGGTTGCCCTTGAGAATCGCCAGGTGTCCCTTGGCATAGAGAGGACGGCTAATGGGCCGGATCACATCCTGGTTGGGGTCGGGTTCGCTGGGCACATCGGCCAGCACTTGGCGGATGGTTTTGCCCTCAATTGTGGGGCAATCGCCATGCAGTAAACCGGCATCCAGCAATAATTTCATTACCTGGGGAATACCGCCGGCGTTATGCAGATCGACAGTCACATAGCGGCCACTGGGCTTGAGATCGCAGATCACCGGTACCCGCTGCCGGATAATCTCAAAATCATCGATGGTTAGCTCTACGCCGGCGGTGCGGGCGATGGCCAGAAAATGCAGCACGGAGTTGGTGGAACCACCTACGGCCATGATCACGCTGATGGCGTTTTCCAGCGACTCTCTGGTGATCAACTGGCGGGGCCGGATATCTTTGGCAATCGCCTCCACCAACACCTCGGCCGAGCGGGCGGCACTATCAGATTTTTCGTGGTCTTCAGCCGCCATGGTTGAGCTGTAGGGCAGGCTCAGGCCCAGGGCCTCGAAGGCTGAACTCATCGTATTGGCTGTAAACATGCCACCGCAGCTGCCGGCACCGGGACAGGCGTTTCGCTCAATTGCCGAGAGTTCCTGTTCGTCGATGCGGCCACCAGAGAATTGTCCAACCGCCTCAAAGGCACTGACTACGGTGAGATCGCAGGGGCCCAGCTTACCTGGCTTAATCGTTCCACCATACACAAAAATTGATGGAATATTCATTCGTGCCATCGCCAACATGGCGCCTGGCATGTTTTTATCGCAGCCGCCAATTGCCAGCAGCCCATCCATACTCTGGGCATTACAGGCGGTCTCAATCGAGTCGGCAATCACCTCGCGGCTCACCAGGGAATACTTCATCCCCTCGGTGCCCATCGAGATGCCGTCACTCACCGTGATCGTGCCAAAGGTCTGGGGCATCGCCCCGGCGGCCAGGGCTGCGGCCTCTGCCCGGCGGGTGAGGTCATTGAGCCCCAGGTTGCAGGGGGTGATCGTGCTGTAACCGTTGGCGATGCCGATGATCGGCTTGTTGAAATCTCCGTCTCCAAAGCCCACAGCGCGCAACATGGCGCGGTTGGGGGAGCGTTGGATCCCCTGGGTGATGGCGGCGGAGCGGAGCATGGCCGGGGTGATGGCTGTGCCAGCAACCTAATGGCCAGCCTCCATCGCCTCCAGCTGACGGCGCACCTCCTCAATCGCCTGATTCAAGGCGTGCACCTTGTCGTGCAGATCTCGATTGGGCTGTGCTCCAGGGCTGACGGCCTCGGCCCCTAGGGCCTGGGCACTGGGCAACTTCTCAATTTCCCGGCGGGCCGGGTCCCGGCGAGGCGGAGTCTGGCGACGGCGATCGGCCTCCTTCACCAGCCACCAGGCCAAGCCGGCAGCCCCGAGAACGGCGCCGGCCATGGCGGTAAGCAATAGCGAACCACCGCTGGAGCCGGGGCTGGATTGCTCGGCCATGCCAAATCGAGAATTTGGTGCCCAGCCTAGGCAGTGCTTAGGCAGTGCCTAGGAAGTAGGCACTATCTGGCCCAACGCCGCCGAACAATCGCTGTTCTGGATTGCCAATGCCCGGCCGCAGCTGGCCATTGGTGGCGTCCAGCTCGGCATCGATGCAGGCGCAGTAGATCGTGAGCTCGGGAAAGCGCTCACCCAGCAGCTTCAGGCCCGGGTTGGCGGCCACGGCCGTCACCACCCGCAGGCGGCGCCCCTGCACCCCCAGGGCCCCCAGGCGCTCCAGCAGGGCCGCCAGGTTGGCACCGCAGCCGATCTGAGCGGTGAAAATCAACAGGCCGCTGCGATCGGAAATCGCTGCCGGCAGGGTGTCGAGATACCAGTCGGGCTCAGCTGTGGCCGATTGCCGCGCCAGGCCCACATGAGCCACCTGGGCGGCGGGCAGCACCCCCTGGGCGCCCTGCCAGAGGCCGAGGCCAGCCCGCAGCATCGGTACCACCAGCAGGGGCACGGAGGCGTCCACCACCTGGCCTTCCGTGGGTCCTCCCTCGGCGCCAATCGGGATCGTGCGATGGGGTAGCCAGTCGCGCAGGGCCTCATAGCTGAGCCAGCGGCCCAGTTCGGCCATGGCGGTGCCATAGAGAGCGCTCGGGGTGCTGGCCTCGCGCAGCACGCTCAGCCAATGGCCGATCAGGGGATGGGGCGGCACCACCACCCGCAGGCTCATGCCCATAGCTGCCATAACTTGATGGCCCACCGTAAAACCCGCCGCCATGGCCCTCCCCTGCTTGCCCCGTCTACCTCGGGGATTGAGCCAGGCCCTGGCGCAGGTTTGCAGCCAAGCCCTGCTGCTGCTCACGCTGCTGCTGGTCCTGCTGATACCGCCCACCGGTGCCGCTGGCCAGGCCTGGGCGATCACCGCCCCTGAATTGCGAGGTTTGCACTCCCTTCAAGATCTGCAGCCCGACATGCACGGGCGCAACCTGCAGCAGCAGGAATTTTTAAAGTCTTCTCTAGTGGGTTTTGACCTCAGCGGCAGCGATCTGCGCGGCGCGGTGTTTAACGGCAGCGATCTCCAGGGCGCCAATTTGAGCGGCGCCGATCTGGAGGATGTGGTGGCCTTTGCCAGCCACTTTGAAAACAGCGATTTGAGTGGGGCTGTGCTGCGCAACGCCATGCTGATGCAAAGCCATTTCAAGGGGGCGCAGATCGAGGGCGCCGATTTCAGCGATGCGGTGCTCGACCTCAAGGAGCAGAAAGCCCTATGCAAGCGGGCTAGCGGCACCAATGCCCGCACCGGCATAGCCACTTTCGACAGCCTGGCCTGTTCCTGATCAGGGCATTTGAAAAAGTGCCCCTGTGCCTCCCGCGAGTCAGGGACAAGCAAGTTATTGCAACAATCTCGCCCCATGAAATCGGTAAGATTTGAGATT
>CANHSW010000230.1 GCA_947463165.1 Cyanobacteriota bacterium | reverse complement strand
GCCCCGGTGACGCGTAATTCTGAGCCGGGCCCGGGAGTGGCGGGTGGCCAGCAGCGGCATCAGCAGTTGAAACAGGCGGCCCACCAGCGGATTGCCCAGGGGCTTCGCCAGAAACGGCTGGCTTAGCAGCCAGTTGAGGCCGGGCGTGAGCAGCCGCGGCTCCAAGCTGATTAAGTCGCCATTGCGGCGGCGAAACACCAGCGGATGCACCTGGTCGTCGCTTTCAAAACGTTTACCATGCCAATGGCAGTTTTCCAAGAGCCCATCAAAGGGATGGCCGCTGGCCAGGCTGCTGCCCCGCCAGCTGCCGAGCAGCTGAGACGTATCCACCGCTGCCAATCGATCGAAGAGCGCCAGGGCGGCAGCTGTATCAATGGGGCCGGCGGGCAATAGCGCTGAGGGGGGCAACTGAGCTCCAACAGTTTGTGTGGCTTTGATATCTGAAGCAACAGCTTCTGGGGCAGTCACATCTAACTCCATTGCCTAGCTCTCTGCTGATCCAGCCAGTTCCAGATTGGCGGCGGCCAGCAGGAAGGTGCCGCGACGGAAGCGCACCGCCCTTTGCTGCAAAGGCTTGATAGCCACCACTTGGCCCACCTCCTGGGCATCGATTAGATCCGGGGGCCGCAGCATCGGCATTGGATCAGCGGTTTTCAGGTAAGGGAGGCGTTGGCGCAGGCGCACGGCAGCGCCCACCAATGGGAAATCGGGAGAAGGTTCTAAGGAGTTAGAAGCTGAAGAATCCGAGGAGTTGACAGCTGAATAACTGGAATCTGATGCACTGGAATCTGATGAACTGATATCAGATGCACTGATATCTGAGCCGCTGCCGCTCAAGCCGCTGGTGGGCGAGCTGCTGCTAAGCGCGGAGTCGACATCGGCGTCACTGGTCTCAAGCGGTCTGGCCTCCAGCGGGCTGGCCTCCGGGGCGCTGCTAGCCGCTGGGTTCAGTTCATCTTGGCTGGGATCCATAAGCGGGCTGCTAGCTGCGTCACCAAATTCTGATGGGCTGGGATCCATAAGCGGGCTGCTAGCTGCGTCACTAAATTCTGCTGAGCTGGGGTCCATGCTGTTCATCATCCCAGCCCCGGGCCGCAGCTGGCACCGGAACAGCGCAGACTGTTCACCAGCGATCCCCGGTGCCTTTGCGGGCCCTTGCCACCTCAAGCGGCGCCATCGCCGGCCTGCTGCTGATCCTGGCGGGCAGCCTGGTGCAGGCCGGCTTCCCCATGGCCGGCGTTGGCCATGGCCTGCGGGTGGTGAGCCTGCCGATCAACCTGCAGGTGCCGGGTCTGCTGCTCACCGCCCTGGTCTGCGGGCCCCGCAGCGCCATGCTGGCCGCCGTGGCCTACCTCAGCCTGGGTTTGTTTCAACTGCCGGTGTTTCAAGGCGGCGGTGGGGCTGCCTACCTGCTCGACCCCAGTTTTGGCTACCTGGCGGGCTTCCTGCCGGCCGCCTGGCTCAGCGGCAAACTGGCTCGCCAAAGCGGCATGAACAACCTGCTCAGCCTGGCCGCCGCCGCCGCCATCGGCCTGCTGGCCCTACAGCTCTGCGGCATCGCCAACCTGTTACTGGGGGCCATGGCCGGTCGCTGGGCAGGCAATTTGGGCGGCCTGCTGTTCCACTATTCCCTCGCACCCCTGCTGCCCCAACTGCTGCTCTGTTGCGCCGTGGCAGTGCTGGCCCTCGGTTTGCGCCGTTTGCTGCTGATCGAATCGTGAAGCGCTCCCCCCCCAATCCCAGCGGCCAGCTCAACCTGCGCTCGCTGATCTACGGCCTCGCCGCAGCGGTGGTGGTTTTGGATCAACTCAGCAAGGCCTGGGCCCGCCAGGCGCTGGTGGCCGGCCCGCGCCAGCTGTTGCCTGGGCTGCTCGATCTGCACCTCACCACAAACACCGGCGCCGCCTTCAGCCTGTTCACCAATTCGGCTGCGGGGCTGGGGCTGGTGAGTTTGCTGGTGGTGCTGGTAACCATCGGCTGGATTCAGCGCCAGTCGCCCCCCCTACCCCTCTACCGCAGCCTGGCGGTGGGTTTCCTGCTGGGGGGCGCCATTGGCAATGGCATCGATCGCTGGACCAGCGGCGCCGTGGTGGATTTTCTCGCCCTGGTGCCGATCAACTTTCCAGTGTTCAACCTGGCCGATGTGGCGATCAATTTGGCGGTGCTCTGCTTCGCTATCGACTTAGCTATCGACCTATCGGCCGGCCATGGTGATCGCCGCCCTTGACCCCTGGCGCCAGCGGTTGCGGCGGCTTTGGCGCGATTTCACTGAGCCGGGCCAGGCCCAATTGCTGTTGCACCAGCCCGGCCAGCCCAGCCGCAGCATCGCCCTGCATGGCGGCGTCTATCGCCTCGGCCGCCAGACCGACTGCGAAATCCCCATCGACCACCAGGCCGTCAGCCGCCAGCATGCCCTGCTGGAGCAGCGCGGTCAGCACTGGCTGCTCAGCGACAGCGGCTCCACCAATGGTTTGTGGTGGCAGGGCCGGCGGCTGCGGGAACTGCTGCTGGCCGATGGCGATCGGGTGCGCCTGGGCCCAAACCAGCAGGGCGGCATGCCGGAACTGGAGTTTCGGCGCCGCCCCCAACCGCAATCGCGACGGCTGGGCCGCGCCGCCAGCCTGGCCCTGGCGGCCGGGGCCGCTGGCGGCGTGCTGCTGCTGGGTCTATCGCTGCTGCAGTCGCCGATTCGCGGCAGCCTGGCCTCGGTGCGGGGCCCGCTGGTGCTGTTCGACCGCCAGGGCAAACCAATCAATTCCGCCGATGCCCTCGACCATCGCGAACCCGGCTCCCTAAGCCACTACCCGGCGGTGCTGATCGATGCGCTGCTCTCCAGTGAAGACAGCCGCTTCTGGTGGCATCCAGGCGTGGATCCGGTGGGCACCGGCCGCGCCCTGCTCACCAACCTGGTGGGAGGCCGGGTGTTGGAGGGCGGCAGCACCCTCACCCAGCAGCTGGCCCGCAGCCTCTATCCAGAGGAGGTGGGCCAGGGGGAAACCCTGGAGCGCAAGTGGCGGGAATTGCTGGTGGCGCTGCAATTGGAAGCTCGTTTCAGCAAGCGCGACCTGCTGCTCAGCTATCTGAACCGCGTTTATCTCGGCTCGGGCTGGGGTTTTGAGGATGCCTCCCGCCACTACTACGGCAAGTCCGCCAGCCGGCTGGATCTGCCAGAAGCGGCCCTGCTGGTGGGGCTGCTGCCCTCCCCCAACGGCTACGACCCCTGCTTCGATCCGGCGGCCGCCCTGGAGGCCCGCAACCGGGTGCTCAACAAAATGGTGGACAACGGCATGATCAGCGCCGATCGCGGCCGCGCCGCCCGCCGCAGCCCGATCCAACTCTCCCCCCAGGCCTGCAAGGCCAGCCAACAGCGCAGCAGCGCCCCTTTCTATAGCGATCAGGTGCGTCGCGATCTGGAACGGCTGGTGGGCCGTGAGGTGGCCATGGAGGGCAACTTCTTGATCGACACCCAGCTCAACCGCGGCCTCCAGGAAACAGTGGAGCGCCAGTTGCGCCAGCGGCTCGCCAGCAGTGCCGGCCTGAAGCTGAGCGAGGGGGCGGCGGTGGTGCTCGATTCCAGAACCGGCGGCATCCTGGCGATCGCCGGTGGTCGCGACTACCGCCAGAGCCAGTTCAACCGCGCCTCGATGGCCCTGCGCCAACCCGGCAGCACCTTCAAACTGTTCACCTATTTGACGGCCCTGGAGCGGGGGCTGCGGCCATCAGACACGGTGAACTGCGCCCCCCTGGGCTGGGGCGGCCAGCAGTACAGCAGCAATTGCGGTGGCAGCCTCAGCCTCAGCAGCGCCTTTGCCCAGAGCAGCAACACCGCCGCCCTGCGCCTGGCCCGGCGGGTGGGCCTGGAGAGCGTGGTGCGCAAGGCCAGGGATCTGGGCATCAGCTCCCCCCTGGCGGCGGTGCCAGGGCTGGCGCTGGGCCAGAGCGAGGTGACTCTGCTGGAGCTCACCGGCGCCTACGCCGCCGTGGCCAATGACGGCGTCTGGCATGCCCCCAGCAGCATCCGCCAACTCACCGATGCCGAATCCTGCAAAGGCCTCGACCCCGCCAGCTGCCGCCAGCGGGCCGCCGCCAGCCATCTGAATGCCAACCCCGGCCGGCGGGTAATCAGTGAGGCCAACGCCAAATCGATGCAGCAGTTGCTGCGGGGAGTAGTGCGCAACGGCACCGGCCAGGCCGCCTACCTGGGCGGCGAGGAGGGCGGCAAAACCGGCACCACCAACAACGGCCGCGACCTGCTGTTCATCGGCTACGAACCCCGACGCCACTGGGTGCTGGGCATTTGGCTGGGCAACGACGACAACAGTCCCAGCCTGGCCAGCAGCGCCATGGC
>CANHSW010000229.1 GCA_947463165.1 Cyanobacteriota bacterium | reverse complement strand
TGGCCGTGCGACCCGAGCATAAGGCAATAACATCTTTCTGCGCTCGTATGTAACCAGAAAACCCTGATCGCAGTGATGCTGCCGAGGAGCGTGTTATCGCCGTCTTCCGGGGCATTGCGCAGCTCTGGCGAAAGCTTCTGGGCCGCCAGCAGGGCCCAGAGCAAAACATGGCAGTCGAGCAGCAGCTTCACGCCCCCCGGCGCTCCAGCTCCTCCTGGGGCAGGGGCTCGAAAAACGCTTCATCCACGCGGCCTTGCAGGAACCCCAGCTGCCGGCGGGGTCTGGGATCGAGCGGCAACAGCAGGGCCGAGAGGTGCGTCTTCTCCTCCTGGACGTTGATGTAGCGCGTGAAGGCCTTAACGGGCCGGGTGCGGGTGGAGTGATCCGAATGGGAGTGCGGCGACCGAAACTGCCCATTAAGGTGGATGAATGGACATTTCCGTGACACGATTCCGCGCCCAATGCCTGGAGTGGATCCGCCAGGTGGAGAGTGGCGGTGAGGTGGTGGAGATCACGCGCCATGGCAAGCCCGTGGCACGGCTCACGCCCCCTGCCGGCGGCATTTCCCCAAGCCAGCGGCCCTGGGAGAAGCTGCGGGGATCAGGTGTGTTGGCGATCGAACCAGAAGATTCTGTGCTAGCCGACCGCGACTTTGATGCCCTGCGGTGAAGGTGCTGCTCGACACGCACGTGTGGATCTGGCGCGCGATCGGCCTCTAACGAATCAATCTTCCCGGTGGCGTCCCTGGCAAATAGCTATGTTTGGCATCTAGATTCAAATGGCGACCACGGTGGCAAGACATTTGATCTTGATCTAAAGGTTGAAGCTGTCACTCCCCCATTTTTGTAGCAGAGAAGGAGCCGCAAAGCCAACAAAAACCGAAGTCGCAGCATCAATTTCGCTGCATTTACTATGGGCCAGCACAGCGATAAACGCACCAACAGATGGCAGAAGGACAAGCGAAACAAAGAACCAAAGACGATCCTTTGTCACACGCTCACTTTGGGGGATTCGTCTCTCTTCGATCAATGGGAAGATACCAGCCAAGAGGCCACCTCCCGCTCCCCATGCCGTAGATTGAGAAATAGCGAGTAGGTCAGATGCCACTCGCTAACCCACCACTCTGTTAACCAGAATAGATGTTATTCTACCCAGTGGGTTGGCGCTCCTCTGATAGTCTTCCCTGAGGGCATACACAGGTTCGTTTCCTTCTGTCTCAATATTTGAAGCTCGCACAAAGTGATTGTCAGATTCGAGCATCTTTGTCACTGCATCTTCTGGCATATGTATCTGTTCAGATATGACACGAGGAGTAAACCAAATGGTCTCAGGGGAGAATCTTGGCGCCATTCTCCTACCTCTTCTGGTGCTCCAAGAAATTTTTGGTCGTGGTGATGCCCTCTTCGCTGCCTCAACAACTCTAGAAACTTGGCTAAAGCTGTCTTTTTTGGGTGATGCTGTCATTCCGTTGCACTCCCTCTTATTTTGAATTAATTATAACCCGACGGGTCAAGCAGATCGGACGCCTGGCCCATCAACGCCATCATCCTCCCTGGCGCCACCCCCAGCCCCAGCGCCCGAGGCGCCTCCAGCACCAGCGCCCCCCCGCTGGGGGGTTGCAGCTCCAGGCGCCAGGCCTGCAGTTGGTAGCCGCCGTCGCCGGGGCGGGCCGCTGGGGCCGCCTGGCCGCCTGGCCCGTAGAGGGGATCGCCCCATAAAGGAGCCCCTACAGCTGCGCAGTGGATGCGAATTTGATGGGGCCGGCCGCTGGCGATCGCCACCTGCACCAGGTCTGCCTGGGGGGAGCATTCCAACAGGGTTAGGCTACTGCTGGCGGCTAAATCGCCGGGCTGGGAACCAGCGGCGGCACACCAGATCTGGCCCAGCTGCGGATGTTCACGGCGGCCGATGGCGGTATTGATTAGCAGCGTTTCCCCCGGCACCAGCGGTAGCGCCCCCGGCACCACCAGGGCGCGATAGAGCTTGCGGCAGCCGCCCACATCTCCCACCGCCGCTGCCCCAGAACCGGCACCGGCCAGCCCGGCCGCCGTGCTCTCCCGCAGGCTGGCGCTCAGCCAGGCCCGGGTCTGGGGTTGCCGGGCACACACCAACAACCCGCTCGTGTAGCGCCCCAGCCGGTGCACCGGCCGGGGGATGGCGGCGCCGGCTCCCCGATGGCGCCGCTCCAACAGCCGCAGCAGCGTGTGCTCCAACCAGCCGCCCGCCGGCAACACCGGCAGGCCGGCCGGCTTGTCGATCACCTGCAGGTCGCCGTCGTCGTACACCACCTGGAAATCGGCCGGCACGGCCCCCTCCAGCCAGGGGGGCCGCCGCCAGATCAGCCGATCGCCGCTGGCCAGGGGCGCATCCAGCAGCAGCGGCTGGCCATTGCGCCAGATCTCGCCGGCCGCCAGGCGCGCCTGCCAGCAAGCCCGGTTGGAATGGCGATGGCGGGCGGCATAGAAAACACTGGCCTGCAAGCCCGCCAGGGGGGGCTCCACCCGGTCGCGGTAGCTCCAGCCATGGTTTACAGCCGCCGGTAACCAGCCTTCTGGGCAAGCCTCTAGCCCGCCATCTCTGCCTGGCCCGCCTTCTGACCCGCCATCAGCTGGGGCGGAGTTGGCCGGGCTATCCATCGCCGCCGGCATCGCCATCGCCTCCCCAGCACCTCCCCAGGGCCTGCTCAACGTTTCAATCCACCAGGCCGCTTCAATCCACCAGGCCGCGCTCCAGGGCATAGCGCACCAGTTCGGTGCGGCTGGCGGTGCCGGTTTTGATGAACAGCCGGCTCACGTACTTCTCCACGTTGCGAATGGAGGTTTCCAGCCGCCGGGCGATCTCCTTATTCATCAACCCCTCCGCCACCAGCTGCAGCACGCTGGCCTCCCGCGGCGTGAAGCTGTGGTCGCTGGCCACAGGCGGTTTTTTGCTGCCGCCGCTGGCCAGCAGCGAGCGGATCTCGGTGATTTGCCGGGCCATCTGGCCGATGTCGGCATCCGCAAAGCGGGCCGCCTCCGCCAGCAACCGCTCCTGGCGCCGCACCACGTTGTGAACCCGGGCCACCAGTTCGTCTGGATCAAAGGGCTTGGGGATGTAGTCGTCGCAGCCGGCCTGGAAGCCGGCGATCCGATCCGCCGTCATCCCCTTGGCTGTCAGAAAAATCACCGGCGTGCCCCCCAGCCGCTCATCAGCCCGCAACTTGGCCAGCAGCCCGTAGCCATCACAGCGGGGCATCATCACGTCGCTGATCACCAGATCGGGCAGCAGCGCCTGGGCCGCCTGCCAGCCCTCCTCGCCGTCGTTGGCGGTGGTCACCTCCATGCCCTCGTCCTCCAGGTAGGCCTTCACGGCCGTGCGCAGACCCGGCTCGTCGTCCACCAGCAGCAGGCGCACCGGGGCCGGCTGGGGCGGCGCCTGCTCAGCGGCGCCGGGCTGATCAGCACTGGCCTGATCCGCCGCCAAGGGATGGTCAGAGGTGGGGGCCGCCAGGCCGGCGGCAGTGGGGGCTGGGCTGGCCGGGGCCAGCGAATCGCCAGGTGCGCTGCTCATCACCCAACTTTAGGCAGCACGGCCGGGGCTCTCCCAGCGACAGCTCTCAGCGGCTGCGGGGCAGCACCTGCTCCGATTCCTGCAGATTGCCGCTGTAGCCCAGCCGGCGGGCCAGGGGCCCCAGGGTTGCCGGATCCTTGCCGGCCTGCTCGGGGAAACAGGTGGCCCACCACACCAGGTGATCGAGGCGGTTGGAGGGGTTGATCTGGCCGCCGGGATTGAGCGCCCGCAGGAAAAAGCGGCTGCCATCGCTGGTTACCCGCATCGGTTCGGCCGGGCTGCAGCGAATCGACTCGCCCCGCACCACCACATTGTTGGGCTGCTCGTCCCACAGCTTCACCCGCCAGAGGCCCGGCTGCTGGGGATCGGCCTGGATGTCGTAGATCCCCAGGGCCTGGATACCACCTGCCACCTGGCGCTGGCGCAGCAACACCAAACCCTTGGGCCGTGAGTCCTGGGGATTGCCCGGCCCGCCATCCTGCGCCCGGGCCGGGGCCAGGGGGCCCGCCAGCAGCATGGCGGCCAGCAGCCACCGGCAGGCGCCCAGCAAAGCTGCCTGGGGGGTGGCCTGGCTGGGGCGATCAGCCCTCTGGCTATGGAACGCCAAGGAGAAATCCAAAAGACTCGAGGCTGAAGGGCTAAGGGGGCCAGGCGGCAAAAAAATCTCCAGCAGCTGGTCCTGGCCAACCCTATTCAGCTCAGCTGAATCCAACCCCGCCAATTCAGCATGGAACCATGCTGATCTATTTCGACCACCACGCCACCACCCCCTGCGATCCGGCCGTGGTGGCGGCGATGGCCCCCTGGTGGAGCGA
>CANHSW010000228.1 GCA_947463165.1 Cyanobacteriota bacterium | reverse complement strand
GACGGGGAGCCTCTGGAACTGGGCGACATCGTGATTTCCCTGGAGACCGCAGCGCGCCAGGCCGGCGATCACGGCCACAGCCTGGAGCGGGAACTGCTGTTCCTGGCCAGCCACGGCCTGCTGCACCTGCTGGGCTGGGACCATCCCGATGAGGCCAGCCTGGCGGCGATGCTGGCTCGCCAAGAGCAGCTGCTGGCCTACCACTGAATACCTACCACTGAATACCTACCACTGAATACCTACCACTTAATGCTTGCCACTGAATGCCCACTGCTTAATGCCCACTGCTTAATGCCTGCCACTTAATGCTTAATGCTTAATGCTTAATTCCTACCGCTTAACACCTGCTGCTTAACGCCTACTACTTGGTACCCAGCCCAAAAGCCACCAATTTCAACCCTTGATCCATGTTAATTTTTAGCAACGGAATGCCGAAATCAGGCAGTACCTTGGCGAGAAATTATCTTTTCTATCTAATGCAATTCTGCTATGGTGCTGATCCATTGTCGCCGCTGAAGAGCTTGGCCGAGAGGGGGGAAATCAAGCTGGTGGGCAGTTTTGTTTCGGGACTTGATGACAGTGCAATGAAGGCCATGCTGAAGGCATCAAGCCCTGCTACGCCGATTATCGCAAAATGCCATCAACCTTTAACCAAGGAATTTTCTGATTGCATCAATGATGGCGCCAAAGTGGTTTATACCTATAGACATCCATTTGATATCATCTTGTCCTCTCGCGACCATGCTGAACGCACTAGCCAGTCAAAAATGCCGCAATTCCAGGGCTTTGCCGAGGATGACTTTGCCATGCGAACCGTGAAGCGATACTGCCAAGTTGCCCTTGAGTGGAAGGATTGTCCCGGCGCTTGTCTCGTTAGGTATGAGGATTTGGTGCCTGATCCCGCCACTACCCTGTCTAAAGTGTGCTCAGAATTGAATTTGCCTGCATCGAAAGACCATGTCGCCGCAACGATAGCGCAAGAATTGCGGGTTCGGGCCCCTGGTATATCTCAATTTAATACCGGAAAAACCTATCGCTTTCGGCGGGAAATGGATAAAGATCTCCTGGCCAGTTGTCAAGCAGAGCTCCGAGACGAGGTGCTCGCGCTTGGTTACAGCATCGAGTAGGCCCTAGGGGCCCCTGCGCCCTGCCTTGTCCACAGGCCCGAGCTGGGCCACCTCACTTGGCTTCCCAGCCATCCTTTTCAAGCCATCTTTTGCAAACCTGATAACGGCGGTAAGGTGCGTTGTGCCATGACCAGCCCCCTCCCCCTACCGGAACCGATTCCCCCGCCGCTGGAGGCGCCATCACGGCGCCCGTCCCGTCGGCGCCGGCCAGCCCAGCCCGGGCGCACCCGGCAGGGGGCCTGGGCCGTTGCGGGCGACCTGCCTTCCAGTTTTCGTTACGCGGCCCAGGGACTGCTCTATGGCTTCCGCAGCCAGCGCAATTTTCGTATTCATTCGCTGACCGGCATCCTGGTGTTTGGCCTGGGCCTGTGGCTGGGCCTCAGCGCCGATCGGCTGGCCCTGCTGGTGCTCACCGTGGCGGCGGTGCTGGTGCTGGAACTGCTCAACACCGCCACAGAAGCGGTGGTGGATCTGGCGATTGGCCGCCAGTTCCACCCGCTGGCCCGGATCGCCAAGGACTGCGCCGCCGCCGCCGTGCTGGTGGCAGCCCTGGCCTCGTTGCTGATCGCCTTACTGCTGCTGGTGCCACCGCTGCTCAGCCGCCTCGGCCTTTGAATGGGAGCTGGCCCGGGGCGGCGATGCTTCTCGTTCTCGACAACTACGACAGCTTCACCTTCAACCTGGTGCAGTACCTCGGCGAGCTGGCGGCCGAGTATCCGGTGGCGGCCCAGCTGCGGGTGGAACGCAACGATGCCCTCAGCCTGGAGCAGATTCGGGCCCTGGAGCCGGCGGCGATCCTGATTTCCCCGGGTCCTGGCGATCCCGACCAGGCGGGGGTGTGTCTGGAGGTGTTGCGGGAACTGAGCCCCCGGGTGCCCACCCTGGGGGTGTGCCTGGGCCACCAGGCGATCGCCCAGGTGTATGGCGGCCGGGTGGTGCGGGCCAAGCAACTGATGCATGGCAAGACCTCGCCGGTGCTGCATGGGGGCCAGGGCGTCTTCTCCGGGCTGGCCAATCCCCTCACGGCCACCCGCTACCACAGCTTGATCGCCGAGCGCGAATCGCTGCCCGACTGCCTCGAGATCACCGCCTGGCTGGACGATGGCACGATCATGGGTCTGCGCCACCGCGACTATCCCCATCTGCAGGGAGTGCAGTTTCACCCCGAGAGCGTGCTCACCCAAGATGGCCATGCCCTACTGGCCAACTTTTTGCGGTTAGCCAGCGGCTGATCAATTAGCCAGGGGCTGACCAATGGGCAAGGGGCTGACCGGCCTGATTAGCTGCGTTAGGGTCGCGCCAAGAGGTCGCCCCCCATGCGTCTGCCATCCGTTGTTGCTGCCCTAGGCCTAGGCGCCCCGGTCACCACTGCGTTGCTCACTACTGCCCTGGGCGGGGCTGCCCTGCCCGCAGCTGCCGGTGGCGTCAAGATCACCAGCTATGGCCACAGCGCTCTGTTGATCCAGGGTGGCGGCGCTTCCGTGCTGCTCAACCCCTTCAAGGCGGTGGCCTGCGCCGCCGGCCTGAAGGAGCCGCGGCTGCGGGCCGATGTGATCCTCACCAGCAGTCGTTTGGCCGATGAAGGGGCCCCGGTGGCCACGGGCAAGTATCTGCAAAGCCCCGGTAGCTATCAGCTGGCAGGACTCAAATTTGACGGCATCAGCGCCCCCCATGACCGCCTCGGGGGGCGCCGCTTTGGTATGTCCACCCTGTGGCGCTGGCGGCAGGGGGGGCTGGAATTTGCCCACCTGGGCGGCACCGCCGGCCGGCTCAGTCCGGAGGATCGCGTGCTGTTGGGGCGCCCCGACGTACTTTTTATCGCCGTGGGTGGCGGTGCCAAGGCCTATAGCGGCCCTGAGGCGGCGGAGGTGGTGCGCGAGCTGCAGCCCCGCCGGGTGATTCCTGTGCAGTATCAGAGCGGCAAGCCCCTGCAGGCCTGTGACCTCACCAGCGCCGAGCCCTTTTTGAAGGCCATGGCTGGCACTGCCGTGAAGCGCCCCGGCCCCAGTCTCAGCCTGACAAGCCCGCTGTCAGACGCCATGGTGATTGAGCTGATGCGCTGAGCGCTGGCTTCCTCACAAGCCTGGCCGATGCTTCGTCGGTTGGGTGCATGAGGTGCATAAAGTTGGTTCAAATTGGCGTTTTGCATGGAACAAGAGCTGTTCACCAAGGAGGATCTGCAAGCCATACCCCTGTTCAAAGACCTGTCGCTTGAGGATTGCGAAAGCCTCTGTCGGGAGCAGCGCCATGGGCAGATGCCCACAGGTCACCAGCTGATTGTTGAGGGAGATTGGGACGACGGGGTTTACCTGATTCGTGAAGGCATGGCCAAGGTGCGCCACTTCACCCTGGAGGGAGACGAAATCGTGCTGGCTGTGATTGGCGCAGGCTCGATCTTGGGAGATATCGCCCTGCTTATTGGTAGCGGCCGGCGCACGGCCGATGTGGTGGCACTCGCCCCCGTGAAGGTGGTCAAATTGCGGGGCAGCAGAATGCGCCAGCTGCTCGACCAGCACACAAATTTCGCCCTGGCGATGGCCACTCTGCAGGCCCGTCGCTTGAGTGATCTGGGCAGAAGATTTCGCTGTCAGCAGGAGGATGCCACCACCCGAGTGCTGGCCACCCTGCTGGATTTAGCCTATGCGGTGAGTGGCAATCGGGATCCCTGTAGCCCAATCCCAAGCCTGCCCCAGCGGGAGATTGCCACCATTGCTGGCCTGGCCCGGGGCACCGCCTCCAGCATCATCAGCAAGCTGCGCGCCAGAGGCATCTTAATTGAAAACGCCACAACTTTGCAGATTGCCGATCTAGAACCGCTAAGAAAGCGAGGCTTGATAGATTAACTAGGTGGAGCCTGGGGTAGCCAGCAAGGCTTGATTCAGCCAACGCCAGTCAGAAGATGTAAATCGGGTGGGGGTAAGCAAGCGGGATTGGTGGGGTGAGGGTATTGCCTTATCGCTGATCCATTGATGCTGGCTCGGGTTTTCAGAGCTCTCCTAGGCATCTTTTTGGCAATCGATTGCGCACCAGGCCCGCCAGAATTGCCGCATCTGGGCCTCGCTGCCGATGCTGACGCGCAGGCAGCCGTCGATTAGTGGTTTGCCGGCCATGGAGCGCACCAGGATGCCGGCCTGGCGCAGGCTTTGCTCCATTTGGGCCGCCGGTATTTTGGGCCAGATCAGTAGATAGTTGCCGCCATCGGCGTGGTGGCGCAACCCCGATTGGCGCAGCTGCTCCAGCAACCAGG
>CANHSW010000227.1 GCA_947463165.1 Cyanobacteriota bacterium | reverse complement strand
CAGGCACCACCAGCCCCGCCTTTGGCCAAGGCCAAATCAGTAGGCCCACCAGCAGTCCAGTGGTAATTAATACAACTAGTGGCGCAATACCTGGCAAACCAACAACAGGCAAATCAACAACGGCTAAGGCAAGCCCCCCCATCACAGCCTCTGGCCAGTCCGTGGCAACGACCGCTACTGCAACTGCCAACACCACCACTACTACTACTACTGCCAATACCACTGCAACTGCCAACACCACTACTACTGCCAATACCACTGCAACTGGCACTGCCAATGCCACTGCGCCCGCCAAGAAAGCAGCTATTGCCTCGACAGCTGCAGCAACCACTGCCGCAAGCATGGCCAGCTCAGGTGCCGGCTCCGGCAACTCAGCCAATCCCAAACCAGAAAAATCAAGCCCAATCACAGCGAAACCAGCCGCCAGGACCAGCCCAACAGCCAGTGGCTCCGCATTAAACAGTTCCGCATCAAACAGTTCCACATTGAACAGTGCAGCCCCAAACAGTTCCGCGTCAAATACTGCTGCGGCAAATGCTTCTGCCAGGGGTGTCGCTGACAGAGTTGGCGGCCAATCAGCAGCAGCAACAGCAGGAACCAGCACAAAAATTGCCACAATTGATAGAGGTGCCGCCCCTGCTGCCAGTGGTGCAGTTAGCAGTGCGGTTAGCAGCAGAGCCCTGGGCGGCAGCAAGCCCCTGGACAGCACCAAAACAGCTAAAAATGTTGCTCCTGACTGGCGCACCTACGGGCCGATTAGTGTGGATTGGGCTAACTGGCAATCGATGGGTGGCAGCTACGTGGCCCCCAGCCTCAATGGCGAGGGTCAGCCTCTTTACACGGCGATCAATTGCGGCGCCCGCAAACTCAACTCCACCAGCCAGAGCGGCCAGTGGAAAACATGGGAGGGGCCCCGCAGCGATGCTGAGCAACAGCTGGTCAACGACCTCTGCAAAGCCAAGGGCGGCTGATCTAATGCCAAAGGAGCTGATCCAAAGCCAATGGAGCTGATCCAATTTCCCAAGGGAGCTGAACCGGGGCCAGGCTCAAGCCGGCCAAAGCAACGGCCAAGGTCGCTGCAGATAATTGCGCCCCAGCAGCTTCAGATAGAGCCGCTGTAGCCCATCATCGCTCTCCTGGATCAACTCCTCCTGCACCAGCCGCCGAGCCAGCCAGGCCCAATGACCAGCATCTGCTCCATTAAGCTGAGCCTGGTCTACTGAGCTGGAAAAGGATAGGGAGCCAGCTGGAGATACGGGGCTAGCTAGCTGAACCGGGCCAGCCAGAGGTGGGGAGCTCGCCAGGGATAGGGGAATCGCCAGGGCTTCAGAGCTACTCAAAGATTCGGCGAGGCTGCGCAGATCGCCGCCCGGCCGCCGGGCCACTGCATCGAGCAGGATTACCGCCTGCTCAGACCAATTCTGGCGGCGCCGCTGGGCCAGGCAATTGTCACAGCGGCCGCAGGGATTGGCCAGTTCACCCACCACCAGCAGTAAAGCCTGCTCCCGGCAGCCCTCGCCCTCGGCTACGGCCTCCATGCGCCGCAGCTGCCGCTGGGCCTGCTCCAACCGCTGCGGATCCAGCAGCGGCGGCTCTCCACTGGAGCGCATGGCCAAGCTGCGCATCGCCCAGCCCAAGCTGCTGCGATCGCCAGGATCAAATAGCAGCAGGCAGCGGGCGGGCAAACCATCCCGGCCAGCCCGACCCGATTCCTGGAGATAGGCCTCGGCACTGGCGGGCAGATCCAGATGCAACACCAGCCCCACATCCGGCCGATCGACGCCCATCCCGAAGGCCACCGTGGCCACCAAAACCGGCCGAGGCTGGCCTTGAAAATGCTCCAAAGCCAACTGCCGGCCATGGGGATCCATGCCCGCGTGATACGCGATCGCCGTCACCCCCGCCGCCGTCAGGGCGGCCGCCCAGTGGTCCACCGAGCGGCGGGTGCGGGCATAGATGAGCACCGCGCCACGGCTGCTGGCCAGCAGCTCCAACAGCAGCGGCAGCGGATCGGCGGGCCGCCGCTGCATTGAGTAGATGAGATTGCCGCGGCGAGCCGAGCTCACCTGCACCAGGGGGCGCCGCAACTGCAACAGCCGGATGATGTCGGCCCGCACCTGCGGCGCCGCCGTGGCGCTCAAGGCCACCAGGGGCACGCCGGGGCAGAGCTGACGCAACTGGCCCAAGCGGCGGTAATCGGGGCGAAAGTCATGGCCCCAGGCGCTGATGCAATGGGCTTCATCCACGGCCACGGCCACCAGCTGGGAGGCATCGAGCAATTCGTCGAGCAGTTGTCGAGTGGCCTCCGCCTGCAACCGCTCCGGGGCGAGATAGAGCAGCCGCAATTGGTGCTGGCGCAGCCGTTGATGCAAGGAGCGGCAGTCCTGCGGCGACAACCCCCGATGCAGGCAGGCCGCTGGGATGCCACGGCGTTGCAACTGACTCACCTGGTCCTGCATCAGCACCACCAGCGGTGAGATCACCAGCACCAAGCCACCCCTAACCAGGGCCGGCAGCTGATAACAGAGGGATTTACCACCGCCCGTGGGCAACACCGCCAGACAGTCCTGGCCGGCCAACAGGGCCTCGATCACGGGGCGCTGTCCCGGCCGAAACCCCTGCCAACCGAAATGGCGCTGCAGACTTTGCTCCAGCGCATCTGGCGCCAACAGCATCCCAGGAACAGCCCGCAGACACTAGCGACCGCCCGGTACCAGCCCCTGGAGCCATCACCGGGCTAACTCAGGGCAGCTGCGGTGAGTCCAGCTGCTCGGGCGACTCCTCCACCAGCTGCAACCGCAGCCGCTTACCCCCCGCCAACTCGCCCAGCGATACCCGCAGGCTGCTGCCGGTGAGGGTCTGCAGGGCCACCATCACTTCGCGCAGATGGGGCGTGCTGCTGCCGCTCTCCACCCACAGCCGCTCCTGGAGTCCATTCAAGCGACGCCAGCAGGTGTGCAGCTTGAGCACCGCCGACTCCAGGGCCTGGGCCTGGGCGAGGGAATCGGCCAACAGACCAAGAGCATCGAGCCGCTGGGCCTCCTGCACGGCCTTGTCCAGATCGAGATGCTCCAGCTGACAGGCCCGCACCGCCAGGCCCGCCTCCGCCGCCTTGCTCAGCCAGCGGGCCGTGTTAGTCACGTCCTTAACCCGATCCAGTTCGGGTTCGTCGCTCAGCACCCGCCGCAGATCGTCCTGCTGCTGGTCGGGCAGCTTGGCCAGCTCCCGCACCAGGGGAGCCACCGCCCGGGCCGGCAGCAGGTTATCGGCGGTGCGTTGACGGATTTCCTGGGGCAACAGGGGGCTGGTGGCGGCGGTGAAGTCGTCGGTGAGGCGCCGCACCTGTTTACGGGTGATCTGCTGACCCTCATTGGCGGCCTCACTGATCAGCTGTTGCACCTCTGGATCGGCCTGGGAGGTCTCCAGGAAGGCGCGCTTGGAAAAATTGTTCACGCTGGTCAGCTCCAGCATCCCCTCCCCCACCAGGTCATCGGAGGAGTCGGCCAGCTGGATCAAGGAGTAGGCGCGGGTCTTGCTGATCTCCCGCTCCCTCAGCCATTGCAAAAAGCCCGTGCCCCTGCCCTCGCCACCACGCTTTTCGCGATCGCGCACGGCCCTGAGGATGCGACCACGGCAGATCTCGGTCTGCAGATCGAAGCGATCGCAGACAGCCCAGGCCTCCTCCAGCCGGGCAAGGAACTCCATCGTGCTGATCGTGTCGCTGTCGGGATCCGGCAGGTCCAGGCTCAGCCCAGGGAGCTGCGGGGGGGCGGCGACCATGGCGGCTCAGGGCAGAGGGAGGAACCCGCGATCGTGCCATGGCCTCCCCCCTGCAAGGGCGACGATTCGTGACACCGCTCCGATTGAACTGACCGATGGCAGTTATCCTCGCTTTGGCAGCCACCCGATCCCCAACCCAGCGATGGCCATTTCCCGCGGCGACAAAGTGCGCATCAAGCGCCCTGAGTCCTACTGGTTCAACGAAGTCGGCACCGTCGCCACGGTCGACACCTCCGGTATTCGTTACCCCGTGGTGGTTCGCTTCGATAAGGTGAACTACAACGGTTACAGCGGCTCTGAAGGCGGTATCAACACGAACAATTTCTCCGAAGCCGAGCTCGAGAAAGCCTGAAGCTCCTGCCCCTGGGCAGCAGCCTGCCGTTAACAAAAACTGCAGGCACAAAGTCAAACGCCTAAAAGACTAAATCAAAAAGTCTAGAGGTAAATGCCAAATGCCACCAGGTTTGCTCCATTGCGAACCTGGTGGTTTTTTAATGGCCATGCCCCCCGGAAGCCTCTCCAGCTCAGCAATTTTCCCGATCCAATAAATGCGGCAATTCGCCAGTGAAGCTCTGAAAAACCCTAACGACGGCCAATTGAGCCTT
>CANHSW010000226.1 GCA_947463165.1 Cyanobacteriota bacterium | reverse complement strand
TCCCAGGCAGACAGGGCCCAGCCGGCCAAAGGCCAGGCTGATCACCATTCAGCCGCCCCCGGCCAGCCAGCGGCTGGCCCCCAATCCCCGGGCCTGCCCACCCGAGATGCGGCCCTGGCCCTGCTGATTCGCCACGGGGCTGGCACGGCTGCCGAACTGGCCAACCGCTTGAGCGTTTCAGTGCAGGTGATGCGACGCCACCTGCGCAGCCTGGAAGAAGAAGGCCTGGTGGAGGCCAGCCTGAGCGCTGAAGGCCCCGGCA
The DNA here is from genome assembly GCA_947463165.1 of Cyanobacteriota bacterium. Lineage (GTDB taxonomy): Bacteria > Cyanobacteriota > Cyanobacteriia > PCC-6307 > Cyanobiaceae > UBA5018. The sequence continues at coordinate 4,133 of CANHSW010000226.1, read as the reverse complement.
GGCCCAGCAACCGCTGGCAGCTCACCGGCAAGGGGCAAGCCCTGTTTCCCGATGGCAGCGAACATTTCGCCCTGGGCCTGATGCAGTCCTTGGCCGGCAGCCTGCCGCCGGCGGCGGTGCAGGCCCTGCTGGAGCACCAAGCTCAACAAAAAGCCCTCGACTACCGCCGTCAGATCGGCAACGGCCCCCTGCAGCTGCGCCTGGGGCGGCTAGTGCAGCTGCGCCGCGGCGAGGGCTATGTGGCCGAGTGTGAACCAGACGGCGACAAGGCCTGGATCATCAGCGAGTACCACTGCTCCGTGATGCGCATCGCTGAGCAATTCCCCTGTGTCTGTGACCAGGAACTTCAACTGATCCGCCACACCTTCCCAGACTGCGCCGTGGAAAGGGTGCACTGGCGCCTGGACAAGGGCCACTCCTGCGGCTTCCGCCTCACCCCCACCTACTCCAGTCATCCAGCCTCCAGCCAAACCGATTCCGGCCAATCCCCACCAGCCCCCGCCTCCACCGCCCTTGAGCCCTGACACCAATCCTGCGGTTATCGGTTCAACTGCCAGCGCTGCAACCAGCTCAAATCCCAACGCTGCCGCCACCTCAACCGCCCCTGGCAGCTCAACCGCAGGCGCGGAGGGCCCCCTAAACCCAGCGGAGCTGGCCGCCTTGGAAGCCCCCTTTCTGCCAAGCCGAGAAAGGCATCAGCTGCGGCTGCTGGCCCATGGCCTGCGCACCCTGCAGCAAATCGCCGGCCGGCGGGCCGGTCCGCCGCCAGAACTGGCCGCGATTCAGGCCTGGGCCCGCCAGCAACCGAGCATCGGCGATGACGAAACCTTTGTGAGCGCCTTCTCCATCCAGCTGCAGGGGGCCGGCCAGCAGCTCAGCCAGCTGGCCGGCGATCGCCCAGGCGGCGCCCTGGCCCTGGAGCTCAGCGAGCTGATCAACGCCGCCCAGCGGCAGAGCCCAGCACCCCAAAGCTGAGGGGCGCCCTGGGCCCGGGTGACTCCGGTTCAAATCGCCACCAGGGCGACACCGAGCACCGCCAGCAGCGCCGCCGCCAGGCCCAGCGCACCGGGCCGATCTCCCTCCAGGGGCGCCAGGGGCAGGGCCATTACCGGTCCTGTGGACAGCAGAGCCACCGCCAGGCCGCCCTTGAGCTGGGCCAGGGCCGTCTGCTGCAGCACCAGGCCAGCACAGGTGCCCAACAGGGTGGCAAGCAGCAGCAGCGGCCAGCGCCTTTGGGCCGGCAACGGCCGCCTAGCAGCGGTGGGCAACCGCCACAGCATCGGCAACATCACCAGGGCCGCCGCCCCGAGCCGCAGCGTGGCCGATAGCAGCGGCGAGAACAGCCCCTCGCGCAGGGCCGCCCGAGACAGCAGCGCAGCGGCAACACCACAAAAGACTGCCGCCAGCGCCAACAAAATCCCTAATCCCTGCTGGCTTTGCACACATGGGCCCGTCGATCCAGATGGGCCGGGCAAGCCCGTGGGCCCCCTGGAGCCAAGGGAGCCAAGTGAGCCAGCTGCGGGGGCAGTGGCAGGTGCCTGCCGCGGTGTCTGAGCGGCCACGAGCAATACAGCCAGGCTGATCAGACCAATCCCCAGCCACTGCCTCGGGGCAGGCACCTCCGCCAACAGCAGGGCAGCGCCGATGGCGCTCAAGGCCGGGCCGGCCGCATCAAAGGTGAGTGCCCTGCGGGTACCGAGCCGCCGCAGGGCCGCCAGGTAAAAGCTGTCGCCGAGGGCTATGCCCACCACGCCGCTGAGCAGCAACAGGGCCACCGGAGCGGCCCCTGCAGACCCTGCCGCCCCCCCGGCTCCACCGGCCCCTGTCCCCCCGATAGCCACCAGGGCCAGCAGCAGCGGCAGCTGCAGGGCCAGGGCCACCAGGTTCTTGAGCAGGTTGAGTTGGCCCGGTCCCAGGGAGGTGGGCAAGCGGCGCCAGAGGCTGCTGGCCAGGGTCCAGCACAGAGCCGCCGCCAGGGCGGCCACCACGCCGATCAACTCACTTTTCACCGCTCACCCCCTCGCCAGTCACCAATCACAAATCACCCATCACCAGTCGCTAGTCGCCAGTTGTTAGTAGCCAATCCTTAGTCGCCAGTCACTCCTCGCAGGTCACAGGTCACCCATCGCAGTTCACCACTCACGGTTCACCGCTCATGGTTCACCGCTCATGGTTCTTCACCGCTCGCAGTTCACAGCTCGCAGGGCAGAGCTCACCGTTCAAACCACGCCCAGGGCAGCGCCTTGCGATCATCGCGGCAATCCCCGCAGGCCGGCCGCCGTGAGCCAAAGTATCGCCGACGCCATCAGTTTCTTCCAGCTCAGCTGCGGCCGTTGGCGCTCCCAGCGCAGCAGTCACCACCTGCTGCACCGCCGCGCTGAAGCCGGTAGCTCCTACATCGAGGTGGTGGCACTGGCTGCCGACGACTCGCAGCTGATCGCCATCGCCGAGCTGCACGGCCAGGATCCCAGCAAGCTGGTGGGCGGCTGCCGCGTCACCTGGAACGCCTCGATGGCCTGGGACAGGGCCGGTGAAGCCCATGAGGGCAAGAGCATCTTTGGCCTGATCCCCACCGACGAGCGGGGCCGCCAGGGTCTGCTGCTGCGCGATCGGGGCTATGCCGAGACGGCCCCGGTGGCCGGCCACTTCGCCATGGATGACCGCGATGAGCTGCTGCTGAGCACCGGCTACGAGACGATGAACAGCCTGGAGCGCTTCTGTTTCTGGGGCCCCAATGTGCGGCTGCGCACCAGCACGGTGGAGGGGCTTTCCAACACCGCCTCCTTCTGTGTCGAGACCCGGATACTCGAAACCGAAGCCCCAGCGACCCCTGAAGCCCCTGGTGCCCTTGGCGGCGCCCTGTCCCCGCTTGGTTGGTGAACCCCAGCCACCACCCCCAGTCACCGCCCCCAGTCACCGCCCACTGCCCCAGCCAGACCAGGGCGGGGAAGCTTGGCCCTGGCTGGCGGGGTGACGGGGTTAAGAACGTTACGGACTGTGAGACCTATCCCAGCCCCTGGAGAAGCGCTCCGGCTCACTTCTACGATCACTGACGACAGAATGCCGTAGTCGCGTGGCCCTGCCCCTCCTGCAATACGCGCCCACCACTCAGAACTCCCGCGTGAACCCTCTGCGGGTGGGTTCGGATGAGGATCCCAAGGCCGTCTCCCTTGACAAAGCGATCGATCGCGAAGATCAAAACTTCGTGATTGAATCGGCCTATCGCCAGATCTTCTTCCACGCTTTCAAAGTCGACCGCGACCGCACCCTGGAATGCCAGCTGCGGGACGGTCAGATCACCGTGCGCGATTTCATTCGCTCACTCTGCCTGTCGGACACCTTCACCCGCAGTTTCTACAATCTCAACAATAACTATAAGGTGGCTCGTCACCTTGTAGAGAAACTGCTGGGGCGTAGCACCTACGGCAAAGCAGAGGAAATTGCCTGGTCTGCGGTTATCATGACCCGCGGCATCAAAGGGGCGGTTGATCAGATCCTCAAAAGCCAAGAGTATCTGGATAGCTTCGGCTACGACACCGTCCCCTATCACCGCAACCGGGTGGTGGGCAGCCGCGATCTGGGCGAAACCCCCTTCAACATCACCAGCCCTCGCTACGACGCCTACTACCGCGGCATTTTTGGCTTCCCGCAGGTGATCTACACCGGCGTGCCCAAGGGCTATCCCGCCCGCGCCAGCCAGCGCCGCGGCGGCTACCCCGAGGATTATCTGGACATGGTGCGCAGCCTGCCCGCCCTGAGGGCTACGGCAGCCGCCTCCGGCAACGCCGGCATGGACTACCTCTCCAAGGTGCCCTACCGCAGCATCAGCCGCTGAGCTGGGTTCTGGAGTTAAAAACCTGAGCTGGGCCAGCTAGTTCCGATCAGAGCTCAAGCCAACCCAGCTCCCCCCAGCGGCCTACCCGGCCGCTTTTTTGTTGGTCGCCGCCTGGACTCACTGACGGGATTATCGTCAGCATCTTCTGACCCCGATCTGCGATCGGGCCTAGGGGGCTGCAAACTCGACCACAATGAAATCAAAAAGAAGTTGCAGCTGTGACCCAGACGCTCTCATTGTTGGCCCAGATGACCCTGCGGCAGCTGCGTAAGGTCGCCAGCGACCTGGGAGTTTCCCT
>CANHSW010000225.1 GCA_947463165.1 Cyanobacteriota bacterium | reverse complement strand
CCAGGACAAGGGCATCAAAACCAATGCCGACGGATCGGTGGATGTCTGGTTCGGTCCAAAGGCCCCCGTTGGATTCGAGCAGAACTGGCTGCAAACAATTCCTGGCAAGGGCTGGTTCACCCTCCTGCGTCTCTACGGGCCGTTGGAGCCCTGGTTCAACAAGACTTGGCGGCCTGGAGAGATTGAACTCCAGCCTTGATGGATTGATGGGGTCTTGGTGCGCATCGCCGCCTCGTGCGTCTTGATGTCAGTACTGCTGATCGATCTGGAAACCCTCAGGGCCCAGATTGAGGTGGTCTGGCTTTTCTGGAAACAGACCGCTGGAAACGGCAAGCGGCCGGCCCCCAGCCGCTTGCCGCACCCGTGGCGCTAATCGCACAACTGGCTGTATTGACGCAACAGACTGAACATGTAACATAGAAACGGGATTGGGTTCCCCTTGGGGCTTGGCTTGGTGTTTTCGCACCAAGCCCCCATGGCCAACTGGCCAGCAAATGGCTTGAGAACCGATGCTAAAGCAAGGGTTTTCAGCGATGAAGCGGCCAGTCACAAGTTTCGCCACTCCTTGGAAACGCCACTAGCCAGAGTGAAGCCAGACGACTCACCAGGGTCGACTCACCGAATGGAACGACGAACGGGGCTTCGGATTCGTGACTCCGCTCGATTGTGGATCATCTGCATTTGTTCATATCAGCCGATTCACCCAACCTCTACGCCGGCCGAGCTTGAACGACCTACTCGTTTACTCCATCGAGTACGACAAGCGCGGGCGAGCTCAGGCCAACGGAATTTCCTTCCTGATCCCTGCGCCCAGCACACTCGGAATTAAAGCTGCATCTGGTGGCGCTCCTCTGGGGATGGCCTGGTGGTTTGATCGCAAGACACAAGCTGCGCCATAAGACAATCAAGCAGCCATTCCGCTTCATCTTCTGGTGCACGGTTGTGCTGAACTGCCTGGGGCTAGGTTTCAACTCGTTATCTATCCCTGCAGGGCCTGGCTAACAAACATGGCGGCCCAGCAGGCGGGCCCTGGCAGTTTCCAGAGCAGGCCAATGCCAGCCCGCACACCAGCCGCATCCAGGGTTCAAGGCGGCGCGTAGCCTGACCCTATCCAGGGCACCTCGTTTGCCATGACCATTAGCTCGATCACCACCCAGCTGGGCAGCGAAGGCCTTGGCCAGCAGCCCTGGTGGGTGGACCAGTGGATGGAGCTGATCAACTCCTACCGCTTCAAAAAGCGTTTGGAGCGAGCCTGGGAGTACGCCCGCTCGGGCAACGTCAGCTCAATTCGCTTTGAAGGCAGGCGGGTGCATGCCCGGGTGCAGGGCACCGGCGAAGAGCCCTACAAGGTGAAGCTATGGCTGGATGTACTCAGCGATGAGGATTGGGGCTACGTGCTTGAAGCCCTCACCCAGAAGGCGCGCTGGTCAGCCCAGCTATTGGCTGGGGTGATGCCCGCCGACATTGAACGCGCCTTTGCCGCCAGCGGCAAGCGCCTGTTTCCGTTCAAGTTGCAGGAGGTGCGCAGCGAGTGCAGCTGCCCCGATAAGGCCAATCCCTGCAAGCACGTCAGTGCTGTTTTCTATTTGATGGGTGATCGCTTCTCGGAAGATCCCTTCGTGTTGTTTCAGCTGCGGGGCCGCACCCGCCCCCAGCTGCTGGCCGACCTGGCCAAGCGCCGCCGCCGGGCCCTGGCCCAACAGGCCAAGGCGGCTGGCGGCCAACAACCCCCGCTACCCGACGCCCTGGCCGCCCTGCGCCGGGCCCACCCCGCCATCGAAGACCCGAGCCGCTGGTGGCGGTATGACGCGGCCCTCGATCCGGAGCTGGTGGTGATCACCCCGGCCCTGGAAGGAGATACCGGCCTGGATGCGGCTGGCCCCCTGCCCTTGGCGGAAGAGCCCTGCTTCCCCCACTCCAATCGGCTGTTCCTGGAACATCTGCAGCAACAGGGCAAGCGGATGGCCACCCTGGCGATGGCGACCGCCATGGGCGGTGCAGCCGTGACCGGTGAGGCAGTGACCGGTACAGCAGTGGGCGGTGCGGCAAATGGCAATGGTCAAGGTGATAGCGCCAGCTGAGCCCACTGCAGCTGGGCCAGCCGATCAGCCAGCGGCGGCGGCCTGGTTGACGGCGGCGGCGATCACCAGCGCCTGCCGCATTTTGGACAGCCACCAACGGCTATTTGAGCGGCCCTTAATCGCTGAGCCGGCCGGCGGCCTCGTTCCGCTGCAAAGGGCCCAGGCCCTGTTCAGCAGCGAGCGGTTGGTGTTGGCCCACGACGGCGCCGATGCCACTGTCGATCCTGGCCCTCGCCTGATCTATGCCAATCGGGCGGCCCTCCGCCTGTGGCGCCGCCCCTGGCAGGCCATGGTGGGCATGCCCTCGCGGCTTACCGCCGAGCTTGGCGAGCGGGCCGAGCGCGCCCAGGCCCTGGGGCGGGCCCAGGGCCTGGGCGCCATCAGCGACTACGCCGGCATTCGTGTGGACAGCAGCGGGCGGCGCTTTCGCATCGAAGGGGCGCGGCTATGGACCCTGCTGGACGAGCAGGGGCGACCCCAGGGCCAGGCCGCCAGTTTTGCTCGCTGGTGGTGGCTATAAACAGGGCGCCGCTAAGTGTCCCTTTTTCGTGAGTGCCGGTAGCTCTAGAGCCATGGGCCCCAGGGCTACCGGCTGTAGCATTGGCGACTTCACCGCCATGGCATTGGCAATGTTCAACCCTGCAAGCTTCTGGTGGCGCCAGTGGCCTAGCGGGAGTTATCTGTTTTGATTGAACACAGTCAGCTCGCCCTAACTCTCACCTTTTTAGCAGGGCTCACCACCGGGATTGGAGGCCTCATTGGCTTGAGTTCCAGGCGTTTTAGCGCTGAGTTCATCACCATAGCCTTAGGATTTTCCGCCGGGGCCATGGTTTACGTCTCCCTGGTGGAGATCCTGCCCAAGGCGCGGCTGGCGCTACAGCCATTGCTTGGGGCGCAGCTGGGCTATGGCTGCACTGTGTTGGCTTTTTTCGCGGGCATACTGCTGATGGCGCTGGTGGATGGCCTGTTGCCTACCCATCCAGCCATCGAATCCATTCAAGATTTAGCGGCATCCCCAGCCCAAGCGGCAGACAAGTTTGCAGACAGGCGACCAGATCAGCAGTCCCCCCAGCGCAGCAAGTTGTTGCGAATGGGTGTTTTTTCGGCTGTAGCCCTGTTTATTCATAACTTTCCCGAGGGCCTGGCCACCTTCCTCGGCGCCTTGGAAAATCCCAAGGTGGGCGTCAGTATTGCCGTGGCCATTGCCATTCACAACATTCCCGAGGGCCTGGCGGTATCGGCTCCAGTGTTTTTTGCCACCCGCAGCCGCAGCAAAGCCTTTTGGGCTTCTTTGCTATCGGGGATGGCGGAGCCATTGGGTGGATTGATGGGCTTTTTTTTGTTTCGCTCCTTCCCGAACCCACTGATTTTTGGCTTGGTATTTGCCGCAGTGGCCGGCGTAATGGTCTACGTATCACTGGATGAACTGTTGCCAGCCGCCACAGGCTATGGCAACCACCGGCTGGCCATTGCCAGCCTGATCGCCGGGATGTTTGTGATGGCAGCCAGCTTGGTTTTACTGGTTTAATGAGGCTATGGAAAACCGTCATTTTTTTGCCCCAGCCAGATGAGAGCCACTGCGGCGCCAGGGCTCATTTGATCATGGCTCGGGTTTGCCAAAGCCTCCCTAAGGGCAGATCAAAAAATATTGAATTTCATCGATATCAGCCTGCAAGATACGTTGGGGCGACGAACTAGCCCTGGGATCTGCTGAGCAGAACGGCCAACTTGCCACTGCGCCGCTAAAAAACAAATAGCAACTGCCATGCCTGCCTAGCCGCCTCTAGCCCCCTGCAGCCTCTCGCCTTCACCTGAGGCGAACCGGAAGCCTGGAGTGGAACTAAGAGCCTGGGGTGCGCCAGGAGCCGGGGGTGGAGCGATTTCTGGCTGCCCTTATGCGATTAAGGGAGATCTCTAGCTTCCCTGGAGGGGGGCCGGCAAAGGCTGGTCTGACCCATGCCCCTGGCGGTTTCCCTGGCTGGCGTCCGCCGGCAGTCCCTGGGGCTCGCTGGCTTGGTCAGGCTTGGATAACTGGCCCGGCCACAAACCTATTTCGCTTCCAGGCTGCTTACAGTTCAAGCCGCCAACGAGGGGACGCATGGCCTCCGCCACCATCACCACCCCGCGCCTCAGCCTCCAGTGCGAGGCGATCGGGTCTGACACCACGGCGATCCGTTCCCTCGACTGGGACCGCAGCCGTTTTGACATCGAGTTCGGGCTGCGCAATGGCACCACATACAACTCTTTTTTAGTGCGCGGTGAGCGCACTGCGCTGATAGACACCAGCCATCTCAAATTCGCCGACAGCTGGCTGGAACTGCTGG
>CANHSW010000224.1 GCA_947463165.1 Cyanobacteriota bacterium | reverse complement strand
CGACAGCTTCACTAGAGGAGCCAGCCATCGAGATCAGACTGTTCGCCGGGCTGCGGGAGCGGGCCGGCTGGGGCGAGCGTCGGCTGCCTCTGCCGGCTGCCGCGCCGTTGACGCCGGCGGCCCTGTGGGTGCAGCTGGAGTTGGGGGATGGCGCAGCGCTGCCCTCCACTGTGCGGGTGGCGATCAACCAGGCCTTTGCCTCCCCCCACCAACCCCTGGTGGCCGGTGATGAACTGGCCTTCCTGCCGCCGATCAGCGGCGGCTGAACCATGGCCACCAGCTCAACAACTCACGTAAGCGGCGAAGCGTCGCCCCAGCCACCGGCGATCCAGATCGCCCTGGAAACGCAAAACTTCCAGCCCTTAGAGGCCCTGGCGGCCTGGCAGGCCGGCCAATCGCCGCCGGCCGCGGAGGCCCAGTTCATCGGTCGGGTGCGGGGCAGCTGCGCCGATGGCAGCCCGCTGCGGGCCCTGGAACTGGAGCACTACCCCGGCATGACCGAACGGCTGCTGGCCCAGCTGGCCCTGGCCGCCGCCCAGCGCCATGGCGCCAACGCCGTGCTGGTGGTGCATCGGGTGGGCCTGGTGGCCCCGGCGGAGGCGATCGTGCTGGTGGCGGTGGCCGCCGATCGCCGCGGCCCGGCCCAGCGCTGTTGCGGCGAACTGCTGGAGGCGCTCAAACACGAAGCCCCCTTCTGGAAACGGGAGTGGGGTGCCAGCTGCGGCCAGTGGCTCCAAGGCAACACCCCCCTCTAAATCGCCTATTGGCCAGAGGCCAGGCCCTGCCTCGGGCCGTGGCTTGTCACTAAAAAATCGGCAGCCGCAGCAGCTGGGCCCACAGGGGGCTGCCCGCCTCCAGCTGGCCGCCGCTGGCGGGCAGCTCCAGCAACAGGTCTGCCCCCACCAGCGAGCCGATGCGGGAGGAGGCCTGGGAACCCTCCACCAGGGCCAGGGGGCTGCCATCGGCGCCCACCTGCAACCGGGCCCGGGCCAGCTCCGGCCGGCCGCCAGCCCAGCGCAGCGGCTGGGCCAAGCGCACCTGCAGCCGAGGCAGCAGCTCCATCTCCGCCCCCTCCAGGCGCTGCAGGGCAGGCCAGAGCAGCTGCAGGGCGGTGATCGCCGCTGCCACCGGATTGCCCGGCAAACCAAAAAACGGCTTGGCGCCGAGGCGGCCAAAGGCAAAGGGCCGGCCTGGCTTGAGGAACAATTTCCAGAACGCCACCTCGCCCAATTCCGCCACCAGCGGTCGAATCCAATCGCTGTCGCCGGCCGAAACCCCGCCCGTGGTTACCACCACGTCGCAATCCAGGGCCAATTCAGCGAGAGCCCGCCGCAGCGCCTCCGGCTGGTCTGGCACCACCCGGCGCTCGGCCACCCGGGCCCCCAAACGGCTGAGCAGCGCCTCCAGCAAGGTGCCATTGCTCTCCCAGATCGCCCCCGGCCGCCGCGGCTCCGCCACCGGCGTCAGTTCATCGCCACTGATCAGCAAACCAATGCGCGGCTGGCGCCGCAGCGACAATTCGGCCACCCCGCAACTGGCCAGAAGCCCCAGCTGGGCCGGCCCCAGGCGCTGACCAGCCGCCAACAACAGCTGCCCCGGGGCGGCCTCCTCATCGGCGGCGCGAATCCAGCGGTTGGCACCGGCCTCGCCCGTGAGCCGGATGGCGTCATCGCCGTCGCGGCTCACCAATTCCTGGGGCAACACGCGGCTGGCGCTGGCCGGCAGCGGTGCGCCGGTGAGCACCCGTATCGCCTCATCCTCGCGAAGTTCCCCCTGGTGGGGAGCCCCCGGGGCGCTGCGGCCCACCAGGCGCCAGCTGCTGCCCGTGGGGGGTGCGGCGCCATCGCCCGCCAGGGCATAGCCGTCCATGACAGAAGCGCGGAAACCCGGCACCGCCTCGGCCGCATACACCGCCTCGGCACTCACCCGCCCCAGGGCCCGGGCCAGGGGCAGCCGCTCGTTGCCCTCCAGAGGTTGCAGGGACTGCAGCAGTTGATCGCGGGCCTGCTCCAGCGGCAGCCCCTCGCGGGGAAAGGGTTCAGCCATGGCTGGGCTTTACCTCCAGGGCATCGCTGGGCTCAGCCGGGCGCCGCCAGTCGCCGTTGCGGCCGCCCTGCTTGCTGAGCAGCTGCACCGGCCCGATGGTCATCGCTGGATCGGCCGATTTCACCATGTCGTAGAGGGTGAGCAGCCCCACCGTGGCCGCCGTGAGCGCCTCCATCTCCACGCCGGTGGCGGCGCTGGTGCGGGCGGTGGCCTCCAGCCGCAGGCCCCTGCCATCGGCGCTGGGTTCGATCGCCACCTCCAACGAAGCCAGGGCGATCGGATGGCAGAGGGGGATCAACTCCCAGGTGCGCTTGGCGGCCTGGATGGCGGCGATGCGGGCCACCGCCAGCACATCGCCCTTGGCGGCCTGGCCGCTGAGCACCGCCGCCAGCACCGCCGGCGCCATGCTGATAAAACCCTCGGCGACGGCGCGGCGATCGGTGGCCGGTCGATCGCCCACGTCCACCATGTGCACCTGGCCGCGGCCATCGAGGTGCGAAAAGCCAGGCTCGGCCATGGGCCCCAGGGTGGTCGGCAACCGCCAGCATGGCGAACCGCGCTGCGGATCTGCCCGGGCATCTGCTGGACTTACCTCACCATCGGCCGGCCCCCTTGCGCCTCTCGCGCCCTTCCACCTATCTCTGCGCCTTTCTCACCCTGCTCAATGACCGGCTGGGGGAGTCGCTGATCTTTCCGCTGCTGCCCTTCCTGCTGGCCGGCTTCACCGGTGACGGCCGCATCCTGGGGCTACTCAGCGGCAGTTACGCGGTAGCTCAGTTGCTCGCCACGCCGCTGATCGGCGCCCTCAGCGACCGTCACGGGCGGCGGCCGGTGATCGCCATCTGCGTCGCCGGCTCGGTGCTGGGCCTGGCCCTGTTCTCGGCCACGGTGAGCTTCCCCTGGGCAGAGCTCTGGCCCGGGGCCCAGCTGGCGGGCCTACCCCTGGCGCTGCTGTTTGTGGGGCGGCTGATCGACGGTCTCAGCGGCGGCACCGCCGCCACCGCCGCCGCCGTATTGGCGGACATCTCGCCGCCGGAAAAGCGCGCCAAGGCCGTTGGCTTGATCGGCGTGGCCTTTGGCCTGGGGTTCATCCTCGGCCCCGCCCTGGGGGGACTGCTGGGGCAGGTGGATGTGAACCTGCCCCTGGCGGTGGCGGTGGGCATCGCCCTGGTCAATTTGCTGGTGGTGCTCACCCTGCTGCCGGAAACCCATCCAATCGAGGCGCGCATCCCCCTGCCGCGCAAGCGGGAGCTGCAGCCCTTCAGCCAGCTGATCAAGGTGTTCCGCGATCCCCGCGTGCGCCGGTTGGGGCTGGCCTTCTTTTTGTTTTTCCTCAGCTTCAGCGGCTTCACAGCCGTGATGGTGCTCTACTTCAAACAGGCCTTTGACTGGGGACCGGGCCTGGCCGGTGCCGCCTTCTTGATCGTGGGGCTGGTGGCCACCGTGGTGCAGGGGGGCCTGATCGGACCGCTGGTGCAGCGGTTTGGTGAATGGCGACTCAGCCTGGCGGGGCTGGGTTTTGTGACAGCCGGCTGCCTGCTGATCCCCCTGGCCAACCGGGCCAATGCCCAACCGGTTGTGTTCTCGGCGGTGGCGGTGCTGGCCCTGGGCACCGGCCTGGTCACCCCCTGCCTCAGGGCTTTGGTCTCCCGGCGCCTCGACGACTCCGGCCAGGGGGCCGCCCTGGGCAGCCTCCAGGGTCTGCAGAGCCTGGGGGGCTGCATAGGACCGCCGCTGGCGGGCCTGGCCTACGAGACCACTGGCAACACCAGTCCCTTCTGGTTTGGGGGGCTGCTGCTGGGCACGGTGGCCCTGCTGGTGGCCGGCGGCCTGGCCAGGTCAAGCAGGAACAATACCTAAATCCAGCGAATGAAATTGCTACGGTCGCTTTGAGGAAGTGACCCCGCCAGCTGAAAGGTCGGTCGCGCTGCAGCTATGACTACTTCAAGTGATATCGAAGCCAAAGACATGACTGCCAACGATAAGACAACTGGCGATCTTCCCGCCAATGGCAGTCACTCCAGCGACAGCACCAACGGCCAAGCTGTCGAGGGCATTACTGGCGCCACCAGCAACAAGACTGGCAGCAGCAAAACTGTCCCAGGAAACCAAGCTGCCTCAGGCAAAAATACAACCCCAAACAAAACAGCCGATACCAGCCCAATAGCGCCAGAGGAACCCGCCAAGCCAGCGGAACCCCCGCAGCTGGCGCCGGAGCTATATCTAAACCGCGAACTCAGCTGGATTGAGTTTAACTATCGCGTGCTCGCCCAGGCCTTGAACGAGCACACACCCCTACTAGAGCAGGCAAAATTCAGCGCAATTTTTAGTAACAACCTAGACGAATTCTTCATGGTGAGGGTGGCCT
>CANHSW010000223.1 GCA_947463165.1 Cyanobacteriota bacterium | reverse complement strand
CAGCAGCCAGTTCTTGGTCCAGCCCTCCCAGAGGGAGGCGAAATCGCTATACATGCGCAGTTCGAGCGCATTGAGCCCCAGCAGGTAGCGCAGGCGATAGCCGCCTTGCTTGATTCGCCGCGCTAAAGCCAGGTCTTCCACCACCTCCGCCGCCAGGGCCCGGTGGCCGCCGATCGCCGCGTAGGCACTGCGGCGGAACAGCATGAACGGCCCGGCGGCGAAGGCCACGGCGCTGGCGGGATCATTGGCGGCTTCGATCGGAAAGCCGAGCCCCAGCAGGCTGGCCATGATCGGCTGCACCATCCACTCCGCCAGGCAGCCGCAGCTCAGCCGCGGCGCCAGGCTGAGCAGGTCTGCCCCATCGGTGCTGGCCTGGGCCAAGGCGCGCCGCAAGGCGGCCGGCTGCAGACGCACATCGGCATCCACAAACAGCACCCATTCGCTCACCACCTGCTCCATGGCGCAGCTGCAGGCCCAGTTCTTGCCCACCCAGCGCTCACCCACCGGCCGGGGCCCGGCATCAAGCAGCTGGAAGCGGGGCTGCGTGGCACCGCAGGCCGCTGCCGCCTGCTGGGCGATCGCCACCGTGGCATCAGTGGAGCGATCGTCCACCAGTAGCACCCGCCAGTCGCCGCAGGGGTCTTCGCTGCGTAGAACACTATTGAGACAGGCGGCGATGTTGGCTGCTTCGTTGTAGGCGGGCACCACCACAGTGAGCGAGGTGTTAGCTAGGGCTACGGCCGCCTCAGCTGCCAATTCCGGCTGCTCCGCCAGCCTGGGCGCCCGCGCAAACAGCCGGGCCAGGCCGGCGATCAAAATCACCAGGCCAAGCGCGGCGGCGGCTGCCAGCGACAGCAGCGCCCAAGCGAAAGCCTTGGCCGGATCCATGCCCTAGCCCCCAGGGAGGTTTCGCCCATAGTGGCGCGGCTCGATCGCGGCGGGGCCGCCAGCACAGGTTCACCTATAAACCTGTAGCGAATCCATGGCGAGCGCTATGACATTCGGGCATTGCTCGAGCCTGCTATTGCTGCTACTGCTACTGCTGCTGCACAGTGATGCAGAAACCACATGAGATTGTCATGCGGGATCGGCGATTCGCGGGGTAGTCCATCAGGCCCAGTTGTTGGGCAGGGCAAAGCCGCGCGTTGTCTCAGGGTTGAGATCGAAGTCGTCGTTGAGTGCCGCCATCAGATGCTGACAAGGGTCTCCGTGTTGCTGCCCTGGGCGAACTGCTACCCGACTGGAGTGACTGGACCGCGATCGAGGCCCCGCTGGTGCGGATCCTGGTGACCCCTTCACCCGGCAATGGCTTGCTCAAACCGTCTCAGTTGATCAGGGGGCGAGAAACATCTCCAGGGCCTGGCGGTTGCGGACTGAGCCGCTCTTTGCCACGCCAAAGGCCACCCCAGCCACCACCACCCCAGCCATCACCAGCCCCGCCGTCACCAGCCCCCCCCAGCTCTGGCAACCTGGCCCGATACCCGGCGCCGCTCCATGCAGGTAATTCCCGCCATCGATTTGCTCGACGGTCAATGTGTGCGGTTGCACCAGGGCGATTACGACCAGGTGACGCGCTTTTCCGACGATCCGGTGGCCCAGGCCCTCAGCTGGCAGCAGCAGGGGGCCCAGCGTCTGCATCTGGTGGATCTAGACGGCGCCCGCACCGGCCAGCCGGTGAATGATCCGGTGGTCAAGGCGATCACCGCCGCCCTGAATATCCCTGTGCAACTGGGGGGAGGTGTGCGCAGCGCCGCCCGGGCCAAGGACCTGCTGGCCTGCGGCTTGGATCGGGTGATCCTGGGCACGGTGGCCCTGGAGCTGCCGGAGCTGGTGGATCAATTGGCGGCCGATCATCCGGGCCAGATCGTGGTGGGCATCGACGCCAGGGATGGCAAGGTGGCCACCCGCGGCTGGCTGGAGGCGAGCAGCACCGAGGCGACGGCCCTGGCCCAGCGGTTTGGCGTCAGTGGTATCTCCGCGATCATCAGCACCGACATCGCCACCGATGGCACCCTGGCCGGTCCGAATTTGGCTGCCCTGCGGGCGATGGCCATGGCCAGCAGCGTGCCGGTGATCGCCTCAGGGGGTATCGGCAACCTGGAACACCTGCTCTCCCTATTGGCCCTGGAACCCCTGGGGGTGGAGGGCGTGATTGTGGGCCGGGCCCTCTACGACGGCCGCGTCGATCTGGCAGAAGCGCTGCAGGCCATCGGCTCTGCTCGCCTACAGGACCCGCTGTTGGGCTCCAGTGCCTTTGCCTGAGCGAGGGCTGTCGATTCCAGGCCTGCCTGAGCCAGTGCTGCTGGAGCAGTGACGCGGGGAAGCAGTGCTGCTTGAAAGCAGTGCTGCTTGAAAGCAGTGCTGTTGAAATCAGTGCTGCTGGAGCAAGTGTTGCGGGAACCAATGGCGATCGAGCCCAGCCAGTCAGCGCGAACAGCTGTGGGGTTGGGCTAGAAAGGATTGATGCAAGGGCCAAATCTACCCTCCCCCATCCCAGGGCCGCCAGACAGGCTCAAGCCGGCTGTTGATCCGTCTGCAGCTGGCAGGCATCGGCTCGGTATTGCCACACAGGGGTCAGGAGAGAGCGATCTAGATGCTAAGTCGAGCACCTCTAGAACTTTGATATCGCTCAGCCCAGGGTCAATCAGTCCAAGCTCAAGCAGTGCAAGTATTGCTGATGCCGCTTGCCTGCCTGTTTCGCCTCAAGATATTGTCCCTGTTTTTGCTCCGGCAAGCCCGCCAATAGATGTGGACGATGTGTATCGCCACTGTCGTAATTTGGGTATGAGACTCAGCAGGCAGCGGCGCATGGTGCTGGATTTGCTCTGGGTTGAAAAGAGCCATCTCAGTGCTAGGGATATTTTTGAGCGCCTCAATAATCTGGGTCGCAACATAGGTCATACATCTGTTTATCAAAACCTTGAAGCCCTCCAGTCAGCTGGGGTGATCGAGTGCTTGGATCGAGCCAGCGGTCGGCTGTATGGCTACCGTAGCGACCCCCACAGCCATCTCACCTGCACCAAAACCGGCAGGATTCAAGATCTTGACGTTGAGTTGCCCGCTGAGTTGCTGCGTCAAATCGAAGCCCATACCGGCTACGCCATCGAGAGTTACACAATGCAGTTCACCGGTCACCCCTTGGCGAGCCTCTGAATATCCAAAGAGCGACCAGCCCCAGATCCCCTAAGCAGATCAGTTGCGCAGTCCAGCTATATAGATCAGCTGGACAGGCCATCCCTGTCTCCCGGCTATCCCTAGGGGCCAGCTGTGGCGCAATTCTTTCCCCAGACAGGTCTGGAGCAAACGGTTCCCAGATACTCTGAGCCAAGGGCGCGGCAACCTATTTGATGCCGAAAGCCAACCGGATAATTTCAGCTGCTTGACATCTCACCCTGGCTGGCTATCAATAGGGGATTGTTAGCCTCGATAGCATCGAGTGCCCTACGGCAAACCTGGAGCCCAGCTGTGACTGTTCAGCTACTGCTGTTCGCCGCTTCCCTGGCCGGTGATGGGCTCCAGGCGCTGCTGGAGGCGGAACTGCCCCAGTGCCGTGTCAGTCGAGCTGTAGGCGCCGATGCGGCGCTGCCCCAGCTGGTGATCTGGCAGCCCGATAGCGCCATTGAGCCGCTCTCCCTGGCTCTGGAATGCCGGAGCCTGCAGGAGCGATGGCAGCCCGCCCCGCTGCTGCTGCTGTTGACCCCTGGCCATCGGCTCAGCCGCAGCCAACTATTGGCCCTGCCGGTCACAGGCCTGCTGGAGGGATCCAACCGCCAGCAACTGCTGCGGGCGGTGCAGACCCTGATCGAGGGCGGTCGGGTCGTTGAGTTATTGGAGCCGCAAACTGGGCCGCTGCCCTCGCCGGCAGCACCGCTGTTTGGGCTGGGCAGCTGGCTGCTGCTTTCCGGTTTGGAGCAAATCGACGCTGAGATCGCCCTCTGCCGCCAATTGCTACAGCCGGCGCCGCCGCTGGGGCGAATGCTGCTGCGCGCTCGCTTGCGGGAGTTGGCGGCCGCCCGCCGCCTGCTGCTCTGGCTGTGGGGCCCGATCAGCCTGGCCTGGAGTAACGCCAGTCAATACGAATTATTCAATTTAGATATTTCCAATCGGGCCCTCTCGCAGCGGGGTGCTATCGATGCCAGCCCTGCCGAACTCGATGCCGGGCGGGGCAGCCTGGCGATCAGCCAGGCCGGCGCCGCGGTTTTCTCGCTCCAGGGCCGCAGTGCCGAGGCCATCTGGCAGGCGATTCATAACCGCCTCCGGCAGGCAGCCGAAGCGGGGATCGGCAACGCCAGCTCCCAGCTATTGGCGATTGAGGGTTTAGCGCAGGCCCGCAGGGTGGATCTGCTGCTGGCCCTGCTGGAACAGCTGGCGCTGCTGCGCCGTCGCCTGGCCGACGACCTCACCGAAGCCCCCACT
>CANHSW010000222.1 GCA_947463165.1 Cyanobacteriota bacterium | reverse complement strand
GTGGCGATCGGCGGGCAGGCTGCCGCGCAGGGGGCCGTCCTGGATGCCGCGATGCAGTTGTTCCAGTTTTCGCAGCAGATTCACAAGCGCTTTCGGCTGGTTTGCCAGCTGTTGCGAAAGGCTGAACAGCTCGGCAAGCAGGGCATCGAGGCGCTGCTGTGGCCCTGGCGCAGTTGGTTCCTGCTGCTGTTCGGTTGACGGGCCGCAGGGGTTTGACGGAGTCATCGGTGCCGCAGGCGGCGCAGACGGGTTGTTGAGAGCCGCGACATCGTAGGGGGATCGGGATTTTGCACCGGTAGGATCCGCCCCAGCCCAGTATCCATCTGCCGTCTCTGCGGCGTTCTCCCATGAGTTTTCGTCCTCTGCTGGCCCTGGTGCTGGCGCTGTGCCTGACCCTGGTGACTGCCTGCAGCGGCGGCGCCAAGGCGACGGATCGCGCCAGCCTCACCTACGACGACATCCACAACACCGGTCTGGCCAACAACTGCCCGACCCTGCCCGATTCAGCGCGCGGTTCGATCCCCCTCGAAGCCGGCAGCGCCTATCAGCTGCGTGAGATCTGCCTCCACCCCTCCGAAGTTTTCGTCAAGGGTGAGCCAGCCAACAAGCGCCAGGAGGCCCAGTTCGTGGCCGCCAAGATCCTCACCCGCTTCACCACCAGCTTGGATCAGGTCTACGGCGACCTGGCCCTGAGCGACGAAGGTCTGGCCTTCGATGAGCTTGGCGGTCTCGACTTCCAGCTGATCACCGTGCTGCTGCCCGGTGGCGAGGAGGTGCCCTTCGTGTTCTCCAGCAAGGAGCTGTCGGCCACGGCCCAGGGCAAGGAGATCAGCACCAGCACCGACCTGAGCGGTGATTACCGCGTGCCCAGCTACCGCACCAGCAACTTCCTCGATCCCAAGGCCCGCGGCCTCACCACTGGCTACAGCAGCGCCATGGGCCTGGTGCCCGCCGGTGACGAGTTCTCCAAGGAGACCGTCAAGAGCTACGTGGATGGCACCGGCACCATGAACCTGTCGATCACCAAGGTGGATGCCGCCAGCGGTGAATTCGCCGGCGTGTTCACCGCCATCCAGCCCTCCGACACCGACATGGGCACCAAGGAGACCATGGACGTGAAGATCACCGGCCAGCTCTACGGCCGCCTGGAGAAGGCCTGAGCGCTGGACCCGAATCGGGTCCTGAGGCCCCGCAAGGGGCCTTTTGATTTGACGCCAAGGCCCCGTAAGGGGCCTTTTGTTTTGGCCCCGAACCCCGCAAGGGGCCTTTTGATTTGACCCCAAGGCCCCGCAAGGGGCCTTTTGATGACTCCGTTTCGGGCCGGTCTGGGAGAATTTCGCCATCGCCTCTGACCGATCGGATGTCCGCAGCCGAGCCCACCACCCTTGGTCTGATCGCTCCCCACGGCGGCAGCTTGGTAAACCTGATGGTGCCCGCCGCCGAGCAGCAAGCGGTTAAGGCCAGCGCCAGCCGCATGCTCGAGTGCAGCGATCGCCAGGCCTGCGATGTGGAGCTGCTGGTGGTGGGCGGTTTTTCGCCCCTGCGCGGTTTCATGCATCAGCAGGATTACGAGGCGGTGGTGCAGGGCAACCGCACCACCAGTGGCCTGCTGTTCGGGCTGCCGATCGTGTTTGACAGCGACGACGACACGATTGTGGTCGGCGATCGGCTGCTGCTCACCTACCGCGGCCAGGAATTGGCGGTGCTCAACGTGGAGAGCATCTGGGAGCCGGATAAGGCCCAAGAAGCCCTGGGCTGCTACGGCACCACCTCGATCGAGCACCCGGCGGTGCGGATGATCAGCGGCGAACGGGGCCGCTTCTACATCGGTGGTCAGCTGCAGGGCCTGGAGCTGCCCCGGCGGGTGTTCCCCTGCAAGACCCCGGCCGAGGTGCGCGCCACCCTGCCAGAAGGCGAGAGCGTGGTGGCCTTCCAGTGCCGCAATCCCATCCACCGCGCCCACTACGAGCTGTTCACCCGGGCCCTGCACGCCAGCAACGTCAGCGAGGCCGGCGTGGTGCTGGTGCATCCCACCTGCGGTCCGACCCAGGACGACGACATCCCCGGCGAGGTGCGCTTCCAGACCTATGAGCGGCTGGCGGCGGAGGTGGACAACCCCAATATCCGCTGGGCCTATCTGCCCTATTCGATGCACATGGCTGGCCCCCGCGAGGCGCTGCAGCACATGATCATCCGCAAGAACTACGGCTGCACCCACTTCATCATTGGCCGCGACATGGCCGGCTGCAAGAGCAGCCTCAGCGGCGAAGACTTTTACGGTCCCTACCAGGCCCAGGACTTCGCCCGTCTCCATGCCCCCGAGCTGGGCATGGAGACGGTGCCATCGCTGAATTTGGTGTACACCGAGGAGGAGGGCTACGTGACGGCCGAGCATGCCGAGGCCAGGGGCCTGCACGTGAAGAAGCTCAGCGGCACCCAATTCCGCAAGATGCTGCGCGGCGGCGAGGAGATCCCCGAGTGGTTCGCCTTCCGCAGTGTGGTGGATGTGCTGAGGGCCGCTGCTTAAGCGGCCATCCCGGCCCCCCAGGGCTCCGGTTAACATTCCTTTACTTCAATCCCGGCTGAGGCATTCCCTGTGAAGAAGCGCTGGCGTAACGCTGGGCTCTACGTGCTGCTGGTGATCGTGATGATCGCCGTGGGCACCGCATTCCTGGATCGTCCCGATCCGGCCAATGCCCCTCGCACCCTGCGCTACAGCGACTTTGTGGAGGCGGTGCAGGCCAATGAGGTGTCGCGGGTGCTGATCTCCCCCGATCGCGGCACCGCCCAGGTGGTGGAAAACGACGGCCGCCGGGCGGTGGTGAATCTCGCCCCCGACAAGGACCTGCTGAAGCTGCTCACCGACCACGACGTGGATATCGCCGTGCAGCCCAGCCGCGAATCCGCCCCCTGGCAGCAGGCGATTGGCAGCTTGATCTTCCCGCTGTTGTTACTCGGCGGGCTGTTCTTCCTGTTGCGCCGCGCCCAGGGCGGTGGCGGCAACCCGGCGATGAACTTTGGCAAGAGCAAGGCCCGGGTTCAAATGGAACCCCAAACCCAGGTGACCTTCGGCGACGTGGCCGGCATCGAAGGGGCCAAGCTGGAATTGAGTGAGGTGGTGGATTTTCTCAAAAATCCCGATCGCTTCACCGCTGTGGGCGCAAAGATTCCCAAAGGTGTGCTGTTGGTGGGCCCCCCTGGCACCGGTAAAACCCTGCTGGCCAAGGCGGTGGCCGGGGAGGCAGGCGTGCCCTTCTTCTCGATTTCCGGCTCGGAGTTCGTGGAGATGTTCGTGGGTGTCGGTGCCAGCCGGGTGCGTGACCTGTTTGAACAGGCCAAGAAAAACGCCCCCTGCATCGTGTTCATCGATGAAATCGATGCGGTGGGCCGTCAGCGCGGCGCTGGTCTCGGTGGCGGCAACGACGAGCGGGAGCAAACGCTCAACCAGTTGCTCACCGAGATGGATGGCTTTGAGGGCAACACCGGCATCATCATCGTGGCGGCCACCAACCGCCCGGATGTGCTCGACCAGGCCCTGCTGCGGCCGGGCCGCTTTGATCGCCAGGTTGTGGTGGATCGCCCCGATTACAGCGGCCGCCTGCAAATCCTCTCGGTGCATGCTCGGGGCAAGACCCTCTGCAAAGACGTAGACCTCGACAAGGTGGCCCGCCGCACCCCCGGTTTCACCGGGGCAGATCTGGCCAACCTGCTGAATGAGGCGGCAATTTTGGCCGCCCGTCGCCAGCTCAGTGAAATCTCCATGGATGAGGTGAGCGACGCGATTGAGCGGGTGATGGTTGGTCCTGAGAAGAAGGATCGGGTGATGAGCGAAAAGCGCAAGCGCCTGGTGGCCTATCACGAATCCGGCCATGCCCTGGTGGGGGCGCTGATGCCCGACTACGACCCGGTGCAAAAGATTTCGATCATTCCCCGCGGCAATGCCGGTGGCCTCACCTTCTTCACCCCCAGTGAGGAGCGGATGGAATCGGGCCTTTATTCCCGCGCCTATCTGCAGAACCAGATGGCCGTGGCCCTAGGGGGCCGGGTAGCCGAAGAGATCGTCTACGGCGAAGACGAAGTCACCACCGGTGCCTCCAACGACCTGCAGCAGGTGGCCCGGGTGGCCCGCCAGATGGTGACCCGCTTCGGCATGAGCGATCGGCTTGGGCCTGTTTCCCTGGGCCGCAGCCAGGGGGGCATGTTCCTGGGCCGCGATATCGCTGCTGAACGCGACTTTTCGGAAGAAACAGCCGCTGCCATCGACGAAGAGGTGAGCCAGCTGGTGGCCGATGCCTATCGCCGGGCCACCGAGGTGCTCAGCCAAAACCGTCCGGTGCTGGATGAGCTTGCTGAACTGCTGGTGGAAAAGGAAACAGTTGATGCCGAAGAGCTGCAAGAGTTGCTGATTCGTTGCGAAGTG
>CANHSW010000221.1 GCA_947463165.1 Cyanobacteriota bacterium | reverse complement strand
GCACCAGCGAGTCCAGAGCAAACCCAGCCTCGGCTGGCAAAACCTCGGCCAGCAGCGGCTGCCGGCGGGCCTTGGCGAGCAGGGCTGGCAAATGACGCAGCGAGCTGAGTTCGGGGTCGTGGCCATCGAGATGGAAGGCCAGCACTCGCTGGCCGCAGGGCAGGCGCACGCTGTACCACCAGCCGTTGGCGTCGGCGCAGAGGCGGGTGCAGCGGTCTTGGTCGTGGGCGACAGCGGGCAGGTGGGTGTAGAGGCAGATCAGGGCGTCGTCCTGGCGGCGCACCAGCCCCAGGCGCCGGGCCATGGAACCGCTGCGGCCGCTGGCGTCGATCAACACCGGGGCTCGCTGGCCCTGGCTCAGCCCCAGGGAGCGCAGCTGCCAATGGCCGTCCAAACGGCAGACATCCAGCCGCCCGCAGCCCTCTTGCAACACCGCGCCGGCTTTGAGGGCAGCGGCCCGCAGGCTGGCATCAAAGCGCAAACGATCTAGATGCCAGCCGGGTCCACTGGGGTCGCGCAGGGGGTCGAACCACACGGGCGCCGGATAATCCCAGCTGGCCACCATGGCCGTGCGCTCGGCATGGCCATCGGCAAGAAAGCGCTCAAAAATGCCAAACCGCCGCAGCAGGGTCTGGGCGGCGCCGGGCAGCGATTCGCCAATGGCCGGTGCCCCATGGGGCGCCAAGTCTTCCCCGTAGGCCGATGCCCTGTCTTGTGACGAGAGCCTGGCCCGCTCCAGCAGCAGCACGCGATAGCGGGGCCGCAACCGGCAGGCCAGGGCCGCACCGGCCGGGCCGGCGCCCACCACGATTACGTCCCAATTGATCTGATCAGAGATGCTCGGGGCCATGGCAGCCGCCCCGGCGCCTACTCGGGTTTGGGGGTGCCGAGCCTGGCCACCCGGCGCAGCTCGCGATCCGTATCCAGCCGCTCCTCGGCTGTCATCGCGATGCCGCCGCGGTCGGACACCTGCATCTGGGGCGGGAAATCCGGGTCGGCAGCTACACCTGGTTGCACCAGCACAATTCCCTGCTGATCGAAATCGTCGATCATCGTTTCCAGCTGCTGTTGATAGCCCACCCCCAGGGTGTTATCCCAGTCGAAGCGCTCGTTGAAGGCCGCCAGCCGCTCCTGGCGTGGCAGGGAAGTATCGATCACCTTGTGGTAATTGGCCTCGGTGAGCACCTGATTGGGCACCCTTGCCGGCCAGAAGGTGGGCAGGTAGGGGTCGTAGCTGGGGTCGTAGCCGGAGCGGCAACTGGCGGTGTCGGTTTGCCAGGGGAGCGCCATCCAGCGGCTGATCGAACCAGGGAACTGACCGTATAGCGGACCGTTGTAGGAGTTGGCCTCGGCTGGGGTGAGGGTGGAGCCGTAGTCGGGCTCGGGATCGTCCTTGGCGCGATGGCGCCAGCGGTAGGGTTCCTGGTACATGGTGGCGTGACGCACCGGCCAGGTCATCTCGCAGCCGGGGTGGAAGGCATCGGCCAGACAAAACTCCAGGGCGGCCCGATCCAGCATCGCCGGCTGTTCCGCTAGAGGCAACTGCTCAATCAACTGCGGCGAGACAGCCTCCGGATCGTAATCGGCCACAAATTGGCCATCGGCCCAGTACTGCAACAGGGCCAGTTGGGTGGGGGTGAGCGAATTCATCGCCCGGGGAATCGGCGGCATGGGGACATCCATCGCATCGCCATAAATCCAGGGCCAGGGCTTCAAGGAGGCGTCCCCATCTGAAGGGTTGCGGAAAGCATTGGCCACGGTGCGGCGCAGTTCCGCGTAGGTGTTGCCTGGCTCAGACAACTTGGCCAAATAAGCCGGCTGCAAAAAATGCTGGGGCATGCCATAGCCGAAACCGGCGGCAAAGCCCGCATTCATCCACTGCAGATCGCACATCGCCTTGAAGATCGGCAGCAGATCGCGCTGAAAAGAGGGCCTGGTGGGCGCCGGCAATTGCCCCGCCTGGATGGCCAGGTCTGTCATCAGCGCATACATGGTGCGCACTGATTTCTGCTGCGGGCCGTAGTTGGGAGGGGCCACCACCACCCAGGCCGGCGCCACCTCAATCTGGCGCCCATGCAGACGCAGGCTGGCGCTCACCGGCCCATCGCTGGTGTCGTCGTACCAGCCGTCATTGTTGGCAAAGGTGGTGGGCGGCTTGCCGTCATAGGAGGCCGATTTGCCCTGGCCGCCAAACACCTGCAGGCGGCCGCAGTCATCGGTGCGCAGCTCCCCGAGCGGCACCGGAATGCCGAAACAGCTGCCGCCAGTGAATTGATATGCGTCGCCCTGGGCGCCGGGAACATCAATGCTGCGGGGCCCCGGCCTGATCGCCAGGCTGGAGCGTTCCTTTACGGAGGCGTTGCGGCGGGTGGAGGCAGGCGCGGTAGCGGCCTCAGGAATGTCGAGGGCCAGCTCGAAGTTGTACCAGGCGGCCTTGTGGTTGGCGAGTTCCACGGTCCAGCAGATCTCCGTGTCTGCCTCCATGCACAGCTCGCGCACCACGCGGCCGGCGCCGTCATAGCCGTAAATGCGGAATTGGGCCACCTCCCGCTTCAGGGCACCGGTGCTGTCGCGATAGTTCTGGGCCGGCAGCGGCGCCGGATCCACCACCTGGGGACCGATATAAAAGCCGTCAGGTTGGCGCGAATTGCCAACCCGTGCGATGCCGATCGAGGGATGAATCTTGGCATAAACGATGGTTGCATCCTGGCAACTGCCGTCACCGGTGCCGCTGCTCTCACCCATGGCCTTAACCCTGGCTAGCTGATTGCTGGGGGCAATTCTCAATGGAGCCCGCTGGGCCACTGTCGCTTAAGTTGTGATTTGTAATTGATAAGCCTGGAGGGGGGTGTGGCGGCTAACGCTGCTCCTGAGTGGCAGGCAAAGAGCCTGGGGTGGACCAGCAGAAAGTGGTGGTGGCCTATCTAATAGAGGGCCTCGTTAGGCGGCAAGACGCTAATTTCCCTAAAGATCCACAGCTTCTCCGGGTGGGGGCAGTGGAATCTGGTTCGTTCCTGAGCCCGTGGCTGGCAAATAACCCATAGACGTTTCTCCATACGCATATGCGTGAGGGAATGAATCTGGGTAAGTAAGGTGAATTATCCAGAAGTACCAGCCAGCATACTCCCAGTCAGCGCCAAAACCATCCTGGGCGATCTGGGGAAAATGCTGGATGAAGGTGTGCGCCAAATCGATGGGGCGAGCGTATGTCCCATCTATCCAGCCGAAGCAATGATGTCCTTGGCCGGTGGTGTAGCGCGCCGCAAGATCCCATTCTCTCATCATCGCGCCGTTGGACCGCAACGTGTTGCTGCGCGACGTGATCTCCCCTCTGCCATCCGGCGGACGGTCGCTCGTGTTCGGGAATGGTGAAATCCATGTACCAGCCGAGATCGACAATCGCAAGGTCGAAGTCGCCGGCCGAGATTTGCCTAGTGTTCGTTGAATGTGCGAGCGGTCGTGAGCCGATAACCTGAATCGTGAAGCGCTTGAACGACTTGCCCCATGAAGGCGCACTGATCGATGAATTTGCGATTCTGTTCACTGTCGCCATACTGACGGAAAAACTAATCCCGGAACTCCTGCTCGGTGAGTCCTGGAGGGGGGATTTGGTCATCCGCGATCAGTATCCGAAGGGTGGTCATCGCGATTCATCCTTCGATGAAGCATAACTTGTTATTGGCAGGCTCCGAGAACCACCAGCGCATAGCCGGCCCTGTCTGAGAACCAACCGGGATGGGTCTTGGCAGCAGTCATTGAGTCCAAGCCCAGCATGGTTTCTCGCGGATGATATCTCAGAAGTGAACATGGCTAGCGGGACCGCAAACTACCTGTTCATTTTGCTACAAAACTGCGGCCACCTTGTCTGGCCCGCGCTGGAAAGGCAGTAGCCCCTGCGGCTCTCCGCGCCTGAAGTGCC
The DNA here is from genome assembly GCA_947463165.1 of Cyanobacteriota bacterium. Lineage (GTDB taxonomy): Bacteria > Cyanobacteriota > Cyanobacteriia > PCC-6307 > Cyanobiaceae > UBA5018. Next base: position 512 of record CANHSW010000221.1, on the reverse strand, counting down.
CCACCGCTGCAGTGCCTGGCCACTCAGCCCCCAGGACGGGTGACGCCGCCATCCAGGCTGTAGTTAACGCCTACCGCATTACGCAGCCCCGGCAACAGCCTGCGCCCCTGGCTGAAAGCACATCGATAGCGGAATCCCAGGCAGAAATCCGTAGGCTTGCCCCCACGCCCATCCTTTCCTGGCCGCCGTGGCCCACGACATCAAGGGATTTTTGGAGCTTCTGGTCTGGCGAGAAGCTCTTCAACCACATGCTTCTGGGTAACTTCTAATGAACCTGGGTGTAAGGCGTGAGTCCAGGCATTAAAAGCAGTAGGTTACCAGGAGAAGCGAGACCGGCTTGTAACTTTGGGCACATCTCGTGGTGCCCGCCGCTTTTAACGCTGGGCCCGATTGCTCACAGCGACAGAACCGAAGGGCCCTTTTTCTGGAGGGCAAGCCAGCCTCATAAGTCCAATTAGCCAAGTGTCCACAGCAAGTGAAGCCCAAGTGCCGACGATGTAAATTAGGTTGAG
>CANHSW010000220.1 GCA_947463165.1 Cyanobacteriota bacterium | reverse complement strand
TGTGCAAAGCCTGCTGGCCCAGCGGCCGATCCAGGCGGCGGCGGCGGCCCCCCTCAGTGGCGATGACCACGCCCAGCTGATCCTGCTGGCCCTGGCCACTCCCACCACCCCAAATCAGCTGCTGTCTGCGGCGGCCGCGGCGCCGGGCCAAAGACTTTGGCTGCGCCGTTCCGAGCTGCCTGCTGGTAAGGATTGGCGGGTGTTGCTGGAGGCGCCGGCGCTGCGGGGCTGGGTGCTGGCCGAACGGGCCGAACCGGCAGAAGGGGGAGAAGCGGGAAGGCCGCGATCAAACTCCAGCCCGTCAAACTCCAGCCCATGAGCGGCCCCACCACCACTTAGATGGCCCCCTCGGAGAACCCCACATCCAGCCCCAGCCGGCCCCGCCACCGCGATGGCTGGCTGCTGGCCGGCATCTGGCTCGGCAGCCTGGTGCTGGATCTGATCTGGCTGCAGGGCCACCAACTGCCCCCCGCCTGGGACCAGGGGGACCACCTCAGTCGCGCCCTGAACATCTGGCAGGTGCTGCGCCAACCCCAGCCGCTGGCTGGCGACTGGTGGCATCAGCTCTGGGCCCAGGCCCCCAGCTACCGCGGCCCGCTCACCTACCTGGTGACGGCGCCCCTGTTCAGCCTGCTGGGGCCCAGCTACGCCAGCGCCATCCTCAGCAACAGCCTGTTCAACGGCCTGCTGCTGGTGAGCGTTTACGGCCAGGGCCGGCTGTTGGGCAGCCGCCAGGCCGGCCTGTGGGCCGCCTGGTTCTGCGCCGTGGCGCCGGCCCTGCTCAACCAGCGCAGCGACTATCTAATTGATTTCAGCCTCACCGCCGTGCTGGCGGCCTGCTGGACCCTGCTCAGCTGGCGGCACCTGGGTGTGGGTGCAAGCCCCACACCGGACCGCAGCTGGCGGCGACCCTGGCTGGCCAGCGGCGGCTGCGGCCTGGCCCTGGGGGCGCTGCTGCTCACCCGTCCCACCGGCCTGCTGCTGCTCTGGCTGCCCCTGGCGGCCCTGGCTGTGCGGGCGGCCCAGCAGCAGCTGCGGGGCCGCTGGTGGCTGGCCGCCCAGGGCCTGCTGGCCGCCTGGCTGGCCTGGCTGGTGGCCGGCGGCTGGATCGGCCAGAACTGGCTCACGATTGTGAGCACGGTGAACAATGCCCGCCGCTGGGGGGTGCTCTACCAGGAGGGGCTGGAGCCCACCAGCCTGGCCGGCTGGCTCTACTACCCCAAGCTGCTGCCCGCCATGGCCGGCGCCAGCATGGTGGGCCTGGTGCTGGCCGGCTGGCTGCTGGATCGCTGGCTGCAGGGCGGTTTACCGCGAAACAGCTGGCACCGCCGCCAGGGGGCCCGGCCGCCGGCCAACGCTGCAGGGCGCTGGCGCCTGGCCTGGTGGCTGAGCTTCCCCCTGGGGGGCCTGCTGCTGGCCAGCCTGATGAGCACCAAAGACTTCCGCTTCGTGCTGCCGCTGCTGCCCCAGCTGCTGCTGCTGCTGGCCTGGCTGGTGAGCGCCGTTGGCGCCAGCAGCGGTGCCAGGAACGGATCCAGTAGTAGAGCCAGCAGCGGTTCGGGCCCCTGGCGGCGCTACTGGCGGGGGGCGATCGCGCTGGTGGGCATCAGCGGGCTGTTGGCCTGTCAGTTCGGCATCGGCGCAAACCTCACCGCCTTTGCGAGCCATGCCCCCCAGCGCGGCCAGCCATTCCCCCAGAGGGAACAGCCATCTCCCCAAGGGAAACAGCCATCTCCCCAAGGGAAACAGCCATGGCCGCTGGAGGAAATCGTGGCCACGATTCGCCGCCAGAGCCCCCAACAGCTCTCCACCCTGGCGGTGCTGCCAGACAGCGAATTTCTCAACGCCTTCAACCTGGAGGCGGAGGGCCGCCGGCAACAATTCCGGGTGGCCGCCCGCCAGACGCTGGCGCCGCTGGAGCACCTGGAAGAAGACCTGGCCGGCTTCGACTGGTTTCTGCTCAAGGGCGGCGACCAAGGGGTGATGAGCGACGAGCGCCAGGCCAAGCTCAGCCAACTGGTGAAGCGCTCGCCCGCATTCATCGCCGCAGGCCGCTGGGCCCTGCCCGATGGCAGCGGCGCCGAGCTGTACCGGCGGCGCCAAATGAGCCTGGCGGTGGCGCCGGCCCCCTGTGCCGCCGGAGGGCAGCCGCTGCTGGAGCTGCTCGACCAGGGGGGCGGCGCTGGCGGCGATGGGGTGCTTGTGACCCGGCTGGTGGCGCCGGCTCGGCTGCTGCGGGGATCGAGATTGCTGATCGACGGCCACGATCGGGGCATCGGCCAGGGCCTGCTGCGCCCCGACCAGCCCAGCGGCTGCCTGGCAATCAGCGAGCGGCTGGCCAGCAAAGAGCCCCTGCCGGCCCAATTCCAGGCCAGCCTGCTGCTGGCCAGTGGCCAGCGGCTTCCCCTCCAATCCCGGCTGATCAAATTCACACCCGCCACCAGGCAAGCCACAGCTAGGGGGCCAAACCCAGGAGCCACCAGCCCGGCAGCCCCCAACCCTGCTGAGGGGCCGGCGATGCCCAACCGCATCGATCAACTGCTGGAGCTGGGCCAGCTACTTAGGCAGGGCCAGCTGGATGAACTGTTCGCCCGGGTGGGCCGCATCAACCAACAGGACCCCGAGCAGGTGTATCTGGTGGATGGCGAGGCGATTTTGCAGGCCCGGCTGCGGCGGGATCCCGCCAACCTCGATCTGCTCTACCCCCTGGCGCTAGCCCAGGCCCTGCAGCGCCAGGCCGCCGCCGCCGCCTTGAGCCTCAGCCGCATCGTCCAACTCGATCCCGCCAATGCCAACGCCCAGCTGGGCCTGGGCTTCGTACAGCTCTACCGTTTCAAGCCCTGGGCGGCGCAACCAGCGCTCGACCAAGCTGCCCAACTGGCACCTGCCAATGGCACCCTGCACACCCTGCGAGCTGTGGCAGCTGTGATGCGGCTCAACCTGGCCGAGGCCCACTCTTTGATCAAGCGATGACCCAATCGGCCAGCCAACTGCGCTTCCGCCAGCGCAACCGGGTGTACTACGACGACCTGGCGCGCCTGCACCGGTTGCTGGTGGCCGAGGGTCTGCGCGTGCTGGAGATCGGCAGCGGCCTCGGCGACCTGCTGGCCAGCGTGCATCCCGGCCATGGGGTGGGGGTGGAGCTGGATCCACAGGTGGCGGAAGCCGCCCGCCAGCGCCATCCGCAGCTGCGCATAGTCTGCGCCGACGCCGAGACGATCAGCCCGGCCTCGATCGGGGAGAGCGAGCCCTTCGATGTAATCCTGCTCACCAACACCCTCAACACCCTGCAGGACGTGCAGGGGGTGCTGGAGCGGCTGGAGGCCTTTTGTCATCCGCGCACGCGGCTGGTGGTGAGTTTTCACAATTGGCTGTGGCAACCGCTGCTCAAGGCCGCCGAGGGCATCGGCCAGCGCCAGCCCCAGCCGCCGGAGAGCTGGCTCACCCCCCGGGACGTGACCAACCTGCTGGATCTGGCCGGCTGGGAGGTGCTCAAGGGGGGGCACCGCTGCCTGCTGCCGCGCTCGATTCCGCTGCTCACCCCCCTGGCCAACCGCTGGCTCAGCCAGTTGCCGGGGCTCGAACAGTTGGGGCTCACCCACTGGCTGGTGGCCCGGCCGGCGCAGCAGCGGCAGCGCCAGCCCAGCGTCAGCGTGGTGATCCCGGCCCGCAACGAAGCCGGCAACATCGCCGCGGCGATCGAGCGACTGCCGCCCCTGGGCCGCAGCACCGAGGTGATCTTCGTGGAGGGCCATTCCAGCGATGACACCTGGGCCCGAATTGAACAGGTTTGCGCCAACTACTCGGGGCCGTTGCAGCTGAAGCGGTTGCGCCAGAGCGGCAAGGGCAAGGCCGATGCGGTGTGGCTGGGCTTCGAGCAGGCCAGCGGCGAGATCCTGATCATCCTCGACGCCGATCTAACGGTGCGACCGGAGGATTTACCCCGCTTTGTGCAGGCGATGGCGGAGGGGCGCGGCGAATTCGTCAATGGCTGCCGCCTGGTGTACCCCCGCAGCCATGCCGCCATGCCGCCGCTGAACACGGCCGCCAACCGCTTTTTTGCGGCGGCGTTTTCCTGGCTACTGCGCCAGCGGCTCAAGGACACCCTCTGCGGCACCAAGGTGATCTGGAAAGCCGACTACGAGCAGCTAAAGGCGGGGCGCCGCTACTTCGGCGATTTCGATCCCTTTGGCGATTTCGATCTGCTGTTTGGCGCCAGCAAACTGAATCTCAAAATTGTGGAAGTGCCGGTGCGCTATCAGGAACGCAGCTATGGCAATTCCAACATCGCCCATGTGAAGGAAGGCCTGATCCTGGCCCAGATGTGCCTCTACGCCGCCCGCAAGCTGCGGTTTATTCCTTGAGGGCGAAAGCATGAGCAAGTGGCTGCTGGCCCTGGTGGCCGCCCTGGCCATCTACCTGGGCCTCGGGTTGGCC
>CANHSW010000219.1 GCA_947463165.1 Cyanobacteriota bacterium | reverse complement strand
CCTGCGGCTGCGCCAGCAGGGCTGCCGGGTGGTGGCCAGCTTCGGCAACATCACGGCCTCCGGTGGCGTGTATGTGGGGGTGGCCGCCGAGAAGATCGTCGCCAATCCGGGCACGATCACCGGTTCGATCGGCGTGATTTTGCGGGGCAACAACATCTCGCGGCTGCTGGAGCGGATCGGCATCCAGTTCGAAACCGTCAAGAGCGGCATCTACAAAGACATCCTCTCGCCAGATCGCGCCTTGAGCGAGGCAGAGCGGCAGCTGCTGCAGGGCCTGATCGATAGCAGTTATGGCCAATTCGTGGCCGCTGTGGCCGAGGGTCGCGGCCTTGAGCAAGAGGTGGTGCGGCTGTTTGCCGATGGCCGGGTGTTCACCGGTGCCCAGGCGCTGGAGTTGGGGCTGGTGGATGGGCTTGGGGACGAACATCAGGCCCGCCTGCTGGCGGCCGAGTTGGCGGGTCTCGATCCCAAGCGCAGCAAACCGGTCGATTTCGGCACGCCAGCCAAGCGCTTCGCGGGGCTGATCCCGGGCCGCAGCATGCTGCGCCAGCTGTTGGATCTGCTGAGTGTGGAAATGGCCTGGAGCGGCCAGCCCCTGTGGCTCTATCGGCCATGAGCACCGGGCTCACCCTGCGCGCCCTGCGGGGCGCCACCACGGCCGCGGCCAACACGGTGGAGGCGATCGGCGAGGCGGTAAGCGAACTGGTGGACGCCGTGATCGAGCGCAATCAGCTGGCCGGCGAACAGCTGCTGTCGGTGACCTTCTCGGTAACGGCCGATTTGGACGCCTGTTTCCCGGCGGCGATTGCCCGGCGCCGGCCGGGCTGGCAGCAGGTGGCCCTGCTCGATTGTCAACAGATGGCGGTGGCCGGCGATCTGCCCCGCTGCATCCGTCTGTTGGCCCATGTGTGGCTGGAGCCCCAACAGCTGCCGGTGCACCCCTACCTGCGGGAGGCGGCCCGGCTCAGGCCCGACCGGGCCGGCTGACCCCCACCAGCCAGCAGGCCCACCAGCCGCCCAGCGCTGTCAAGCGAGTGCCCCTGATGTGCCAACCACCTGCCCGGCCGACCCCCCGGCTGGCGGGAGCAGCTGGGGCCCAAGAGAATGGGAGGCTCAACCTCGACAGGGCCGATGGGCTCCCCCCAGCTTCCTGGCTTCTGCCGCCGGCTGCGCGCCGGCATGTTCAAGCGCCACCTGCCGCTGGTGGCCGCTGGCCTCACCGCCACCGCCCTGGCCACCTTGAGTTTGGCGCCCCTGGCCACGCCTGGGCCGGTGCGGGCCCAGGGCACCTCCGGTCTGATGGAGTTCCGCTGGGATAACACCAAGGACTACCGCCGCCTCTATTACTTCATCACCGATACCCATCGCCTGAAGCGCTCGGAGTATTACCTGATCCTGCGGCCCAAAGATCGCAAGACGGCGATCATGAAGCTGTCGATCACGATCCCGGACCACTTCGACGTCAAGATCGATCCAACCCAGGTGAAGCTCTGCAAGATGCAGGAGGGCGGCATGCTCTCGCGCACCAGGTGCCTAGAGAAGATTCCGGCCACGATTGAGGTGGCGGCCAACGGCAAGGCGATCGACATCTTCCCCGATATCCCCGTACCGGATCAGGGCACGATCGGGGTGTACATCAATCTGTTCAATCCCTTCAATATTGGGATGTACCAGTTCAACGCCCTGGCCCAGGCCCCCGGCGACGTGCCGATGGCGGGCTACCTGGGCAGCTGGTTGATCGACATCGATCCCGACTGAGCCCTGGGGGCCGCCTGATAGGTTTGCCCTTCGACCTAATTCCCGACGAGCCGCGAGGAGCTGAGACGAAGCCATGACTAAGCGCACCCTGGAAGGTACCAGCCGCAAGCGCAAGCGGGTATCCGGCTTCCGTGTCCGCATGCGCACCCACACCGGCCAGCGCGTGATTCGCACCCGCCGCCGTCGCGGTCGGGCTCGCCTGGCCGTTTGAGCCCCCCATGGCTCTGCCCCAGCGGCATCGGCTGAAGGGGAAAAGGGTTTTTGATCGCCTCTACCAAAAGGGCCGCCGCCACCATGGCCAGGCGCTGTTGCTGCGCTGCCTGGAGGCCTCGGCCCAGCTGTTGCCGCCCGAGCAGCAGGCCTATCCCCTCACCAGTTGGCGCTGCGGTGTCGTGGTGAGCGGCAAGGTGCATAAGCGGGCGGTGCGGCGCAATCGCTTGCGGCGCCTGCTCCAGAACCATCTGCTGCGGGTGCTGCCGGCCGGCACCGCAGCTGGCCAGTGGCTGCTGATCAGCCTCAAACCCGGCAGCGCCGACTGTTCACCAGAAGCCCTGCTGGGAGAATGCGACCAACTCCTCCACCAGGCAGGTCTCACGCCATGAGCGCCGCGAGCAACGCCCCCACCGGCAAGTCCTCTGGTGGCAACCAGTCCTCTGGTGGCAATCAGCCCACCGGTGGCGACAAGACCACAGGCAGCGACAAGCCCACCGCCGCAAAGCCAGCCCCCGGCAGCGGCAAGGCCCCTGGCCCCATCCCCATCCAGGAGACGGTTTTTTATGAGGGGGGCCCCGCCAAGGGCGATCTGATCGTCAATTTGGTATTCGGCCTCACCCTGATCGGCCTGCCCTTTTTGGTGGGCGCCCTGGTGCGGGCCCTGTGGCTGCGCTTCCGGATCACCAGTCGGCGCATTGAGGTAAATGGCGGCTGGCTGGGCCGCGACCGCACCCAGGTGGTCTACAGCCAGATCCGCGAGGTGCGCAGCGTGCCCCGGGGCTTTGGCGCCTGGGGCGACATGGTGCTGGTGCTCGCCGATGGCTCCCGGCTGGAGATGCGCTCCGTGCCCCGCTTCCGCGAGCTGGAGGCCTACATCGAGGAGCGCCGCAGCGTCCGCAAAGCCAGCCCCGCCCGGGGCATCGCCGCCTAACCCCCCAGTCCACCTCCCCTGTCGGGCACACTGGTGCGCTGGCGGGGTCTCGCTCCGCTTGTCCATTTCGGATCTCCCACTGCCGTGATCGGCTACATCTCCGACAACCTGCTGCTCCCGATCCTCGATTTTTTCTACGGATTGGTGCCGAGCTACGGGTTGGCGATCATTTCCCTGACGGTGGTGATCCGTCTGGCGCTGTTCCCCCTCAGCGCCGGCTCCATCCGCAGCGCCCGCCGCATGCGCATCGCCCAGCCGGTGATGCAGAAGCGCCAGGCGGAAATCAAGGCCCGCTACGCCAACAACCCCCAGCAGCAACAGCAGGAGCTGGGCAAGTTGATGCAGGAATTCGGCAGCCCCCTGGCCGGCTGTCTGCCGCTGCTGGTGCAGATGCCGATCCTGTTCGCCCTGTTCGCCACCCTGCGCGGGTCACCCTTCGCTGATGTGCCCTACACCTTGAACCTCAAGGTGCTGCCCAGCGACCAGATCGCCGCCGTTGAACCAAAGCCGTTCAACAGCCCCAGCCACTCGATCTTCGTGACCGAGACCCAGCATGTTCCGGTGATCGCCAGCCTCGACCAGGGCACCAAACTCGGGGTGGGCGATCGCGCCCAGGTGAAGCTGCACACCAAAACCGGCGACAGCTTCGATTCGGTGATCGCCGGCGTGGAGAACGGCGAGGCCTATAAACCCAGCTGGAGTGTCACCAAGGGCAGTGAGGTGGTGAGCGTGGCCGAGGACGGCACGATCACGGCCCTGGCAGCAGGAGACGCCGTGGTGGAGGCCAAGATCCCCGGCTTGGCGGCCCGCAGCGGCTTCCTGTTCATCAAGGCCCTCGGTCAGGTGGGCTTCATGACCGATGGGGCGGTGAACTGGGACATCGCCATCTTGGTGGGGGCCTTTGGAGCCAGCCTGTTCATCTCCCAGATCCTCTCTGGCATGGGCATGCCGCCCAACCCGCAGCAGTCGACGGCTAACAAGATCACACCGGTGATGATCACCGGCATGTTCCTGTTCTTCCCGCTGCCGGCCGGGGTGCTGCTTTACATGGTGGTGGCCAACGTCTTCCAGGCGACCCAAACCTTCCTGCTCAGCCGCGAATCGCTGCCAGACAACCTGCAGCAAATTCTCGATCAGCAGCTGGCCCAGCAGACCGTCACGGCCACCGCCTCCGGTCCGGCAACGCGGCTGCCCTTCGAGCCCAAGGGCAAGAAGTAAGCCCACCTCCGCCCCCGATCTACCCATGGCTGACGACCTGCGGCCGGTGCCGATCCAAGAGCTCAAGGGCCTGGCGGAGGGGCGCCGCTGGCAGATCGATCAGCACCTAGATGAACTGGCCAGCCTCACCCCCGTGCGCGGTGAGGTGCAGGTGCAGCATCTGGGCAATGCCTTGGCGGTGGAGGGCCATGGGGCCACGATCGTGACCCTCTGCTGCGATCGCTGCCTGCAGCAGTTCAACCACCCGCTCAATTTTCGTAGCCAGGAGCTGCTCTGGCTGGGGGAGGCGGCCCGCCAGGAGGGCATGCAGGAGCGAATTGTGCTGGAGGATGCCAGCGAGG
>CANHSW010000218.1 GCA_947463165.1 Cyanobacteriota bacterium | reverse complement strand
TGCTATAATTACTGGTTGCTGGTTGTATTGCCCGCCGCTGAAATCACTTCTAGAAGTGCCTCGCCGTAGCGCTCTAATTTGGCGGTGCCGATGCCATTAACGCCAATTAGTTCGTTGCGATCCCTGGGCCGGCGGGCCGCCAGTTCCAACAGGGTTCGATCGTGGAAAACCACGTAGGAGGGCACTCCCTGGCTGCGGGCCTGCTCGCTGCGCCAGCGCTTGAGGGCGGCTAAAAGTTCTGGGTCGGCATCTCCCCAATCAGCCGCTATTCCGGCTGAGCCACCGCCAACCGCCGCGCCAATCTGCCCATCGCGGGGCTGTTGTTGGCGTCGCTCCCGCTTGGGCGCGGCTAAGGGCAACTCCAGCTTGCGATCACCGCGTAGTAATTGCCGCACCTCTGGCTCCGATCCCCAGCGCAGGCCTCCCCTGCCATCGGGCACCTCCTCCAGCAGGCCGAGGCCCGTTAGCTGCCGCACCAGGCTGCGCCATTGGTCGCGATCTAGCTCGCTGCCGATGCCATGCACGCTGAGCTGGTCATGGCCAAGGCTGCGGATGCGCTCGCTGGTAGAGCCCAGCAACACATCCACCAGATGGGCCGCACCAAAGCGCTGGCCCGTGCGCCACACCGTAGATAGCAACTTCTGGGCTGCAACGGTCACGTCGCCGAGGCTGCGCGGTTCCAGGCAGGCGTCGCAGTTGCCACAGGGGCTCAGCAGCTGTTCACCAAAATTGGCCAGCAGCACCTGGCGGCGGCAACCGGGCGCATCGGTGAAGCCCAGTAGCGCATCAAGCTTGCCGTGTTCGATCCGCTTCTGCTCGGGGGGCGCCGCCGATTCCTCAATGAAGCGCCGCAACTGGGGCACATCGCCCGGTCCATGCACCATCCAGGCCAGGGCCGGCAGACCATCGCGACCAGCTCGACCCGTCTCCTGGTAATAGGCCTCCAGGCTCTTGGGTAAATCCACGTGGGCCACGAAGCGCACGTCTGGTTTGTCGATGCCCATGCCAAAAGCAATCGTGGCCACCACCACCACGGCGCCGCTGCTGCCACCGGAGCGGAATTGATCCAGGGCGGCGGAGCGCTGGCCACTCTCCATGCCGGCGTGGTAGCCCACCGCCTCGTGTCCAGCGGCCTGCAATTCGGCCGTCAGCCGTTCCACCCGACTGCGGGAACGGGCATAGACAATGCCGGATTGACCGCGCTGTTGCTCGAGAAAGCTGAGCAATTGGCGGGTGGGCTGATCCTTGGCTCGGAGCAAATAGCGAATGTTGGGCCGATCAAAACTGGCCAGAAACACTCGGCCCTGCTCCAGCCGCAGCCGCTCCACAATCTCGCTGCGGGTGCGCGGGTCGGCCGTGGCGGTGAGCGCCAGCCGCGGCACGTTGGCAAAGCGCTCCGCCAAAACTCCCAGCTGGATGTATTCCGGCCGGAAGTCATGGCCCCACTGCGAAACACAGTGGGCCTCATCGATGGCGAACAGGGAAGGGGGCTGGCCAGCGGCGCCACCGGCCAGCCGATCCAACAGATCTCCCGCCAACAGCCGCTCTGGCGATACATAGAGAAGCTCCAGGCTGCCGGCCGCCAATTGGCGCCACAGGGCGGTGGCCTGGTCGGCGGCCAGGCCCGAATGCAAGGCCGCCGCGGCTACCCCCGCTTGGCGCAGGGCCGCCACCTGGTCATCCATCAGGGCGATCAGCGGTGAGATCACCACCCCCAACCCCGGCCGGCAGAGGGCCGGCACCTGATAACAGAGAGATTTCCCGCCGCCGGTAGGCATCAGCACCAGGCCTGAACCGCCGTCCATCACGTGCTGCACCACCTCTGCCTGGGGACCGCGGAAGGCGGCATAGCCAAACACCTGCCGCAGCACCTCTTGGGGATCGCCACTGCGGGACTGCACTCTGGGGTTTGAGCTGGGGCTTGAGCTATTCACGCCGGGGGCGTCACCGCTGGCATCTACCACAATGGCGCCAGTAGAGAGCCACCATGGCCGGCAATAGCCCCTCCCGCAGCTCCTGGGCCTTTTTGGCGCCGGCCCTGGTGCTGATCGGGCTCTCGGTGCTGATTCCCGCCGCCATGGCCCTGGTGATCAGCTTCACCCAAACCGGGCTGGATGTGACGGAGCCCCTGCGCTTTGTGGGGCTGGCCAACATCCGCCGTCTGCTCGCCGACCCGATGTTCTTTCGGGTGATGGGCACCACTTTTCTCTATTTGATCGGGGTGGTGCCGCCGATCGTTGGCGGCTCCTTGCTGCTGGCTGTGCTGGTGAATCGGCGGCTCCCCGGTAGCCACTGGTTTCGCGGCGCTTTCTATACGCCGGTGTTGGTGTCGATCGTGGTGGCCGCCATCGCCTTTCGCTGGCTGTACGCGGAAAACGGTTTACTAAATGGCTGGCTGGGGGTGCTGCTGGGGGATCGCTTCTCGCCGATCGGCTTTCTCACCACCCCTTTGCTGGCCCTGCCCTCGGTGATGTTGCTCACCGTTTGGAAGGGGCTTGGCTACTACATGGTGATTTTTCTGGCGGGGCTCCAGGGCATCCCGGGGGAGCTCTATGAAGCCGCCGAACTCGATGGCAGCGAGGGCTGGCGCCAACATCTAGACATCACCCTGCCGCTATTGCGCCCCTACCTCACCCTGGTGGCGGTGATTGCGGCGATCGCCGCCACCAAGGTGTTCGAGGAGGTGTACCTGATGACCCAGGGCGGTCCAGCCGATGCCACCCGCACCATCGTGTATTACGTGTATGACCAGGCCTTCGCCGAACTGGAGATCAGCTACGCCTGCACGGTGGGCTTGGCCCTGTTCGTGGTCGTGCTGGGGCTCAGCCTGATCCGCCTGGCGGTGGCGGGCGATGGCGGCTGGCGCTGAAGCTGCTAATGCGGTGGCAGGCGATGGCGGCTGGGGTAATCCGACCAGCCAGGCAGCCGCTGGCGGATGCAAGATTGGATGCCAAGGGCCGTGATTACAGCCCTAACCAAGTTGGTTTTGGCCGCTCCTGGTGACGACAAGCAACCCGACCACTGCTACGACGGCCACGTCCGGCCAGCCCCTGGCAGCCGCCCCAGCCAAGGGCGAGCGGTCTATTGGAGTGGTGGGCGGCGGCCAGCTGGCCTGGATGCTGGCCGATGCGGCCCGGCAACTGGGGATCCAGCTGCACTCACAAACCCCTGGCGCCTCTGATCCAGCCAGCCGCCTGGCCAGCAGCGTTATCCAGGCCCCCCTCGGCGACATCGCCGCCACCGCCGAGCTGGCCCGGCGCTGCGAGGCGATCACCTTTGAAAACGAGTGGCTGGATTTAGCCGCGCTTGCCCCTTTAGCGGCGGCCGGGGTGCGCTTTCTGCCCTCTCTGCAGGCCTTGGAGCCCCTGGTGTGCAAGCGCAGCCAGCGCCTGTTGCTCGATCGGCTGCAGCTGCCCACCCTGCGTTGGAGTGAGATGCCTGAGCTGGGGGAAGCACTGCCCCAGGGCATGGCTCTGCCCCTGATGGCCAAGGTGGCCAGCGGTGGCTACGACGGCAAGGGCACCGCCCTGCTGCGCAGTGCCGCCGACCTGGCCTGGTTGCAACGGCGGGTGAACAGCGCCGATTGGATCCTGGAGGAGTTGGTGGCCTTCGATCTGGAGCTGGCTATCACCGTTGCCCGCGACAGCGAGGGCCGGGTGGAGGTGTGGCCCCTGGCCCAAACCCACCAGCACCGGCAGGTGTGCGACTGGGTGCTCACCCCAGCCGCCTTGCCCCATGCGGTGCAGGCCTTCGCCCGCAATATCGCCTGCTCGCTGGTTACCGCCCTCGACTACGTGGGGGTGCTCTCGATTGAATTCTTCTATGGGCCGGCGGGTCTGCAGGTGAACGAGATCGCCCCCCGCACCCACAACTCCGCCCACGTCACGATCGAAGCGGCCACCACCAGCCAATTCAGCCAGCAGGCCCGCATCGTGGCCGGCATGCCCTTGGCCAGTACGGCCCTGCGGCTGCCGGGGGCGGTGATGGTGAATTTGCTCGGCTACGAGATCTCCAGTGGCGAGTACCTCGACCAGCGCCGGGCCCTGGAGGCCCTGCCCGGGGCGGCGCTGCACTGGTATTGCAAGCAGGGCTCCCGGCTCGGGCGCAAGCTCGGCCACGTGACTTTGCCGCTGCAGGCGAGCGACAGCCAGGCCCGGGCCAGCGAAGCCCAGCTGAGAGTGGCGGAGGTGCGCTCGATTTGGCCCTTGCCGCCAGATTCGCCCTAAGCTGGAACAGGACTGCCGTGTTGGTGACTGCCTTTCACAGTTTTCTGATCTGACTCCCTTTTCGACATGGGGGTCTGCAGCGGAAGCAACGTAGGCCGGCCTCGTAGCTGGAAACGACGCCCCGCCTTTGACCCCCTTCTGGTTCCACCAGGTCGAACACTGGGGCAAGACGGCACGGCGGTCCACCCATTTTGTAATAAACAGCTCATAGCAATAAACAGCCCATAACAATAAACAGAATTTTGTGATGCTGTTTATTG
>CANHSW010000217.1 GCA_947463165.1 Cyanobacteriota bacterium | reverse complement strand
TGGCGGGCCGCACCGGCAACGCCGACGAGCTGGGCCGCTACGCCGGCCTCACCTACCTTCCCATCAGCGCCGAGAACGGCTTCTGCGCCCAGATCCCCAGCGAGAAGGTGGATCTGATCTATCTCTGCTTTCCCAACAACCCCACCGGCGCGGTGGCCAGCAAGGCCCAGCTGCAGCAGTGGGTGGACTACGCCCTGGCCAACGACGCCCTGATCCTGTTCGACGCCGCCTACGAGGCCTTCATCCAGGACCCGGAACTGCCCCATTCGATCTACGAGATCGAGGGGGCCAGGCAGTGCGCGATCGAATTCCGCTCCTTCTCCAAGAACGCCGGCTTCACCGGCACCCGCTGCGCCCTCACCGTGGTGCCCCGCGGCCTGATGGGCAAGGCCGCCAATGGCGAGGCGGTGGAGCTGTGGGCCCTGTGGAACCGGCGCCAGTGCACCAAGTTCAATGGCGTCAGCTATTTGGTGCAGCGCGGCGCCGAGGCGGTGTATTCCGCCGCAGGCAAGGCCCAGGTGCAGGCTCTGGTGAATTTCTACATGGAAAACGCGGCGATTATTCGTCGCGAACTGATCGCCGCTGGCCTGGAGGTTTATGGCGGTGAACAGGCCCCCTACGTGTGGGTGAAGACCCCGGCTGGCCTGGATTCCTGGGGCTTCTTCGATCGTCTGCTCCAGCAGGCCCATGTGGTCGGCACCCCCGGCAGCGGCTTCGGGGCGGCCGGCGAGGGCTACTTCCGGCTCTCGGCCTTCAACAGCCGCGCCAATGTGGAGGAGGCGATGGCGCGACTGCGGGCTTCCCTAGCCAACTGACAGAATTAAACTGACAGAGTTAAATGGATTTTCGCGGTCGTCCGGTCATGGCCCCCCACCCCGTCCTAGCCGCTGCGGGGTTTCCATTGGCCGTCACCAGCACGGCCAGCAGTCCCATCAGCAGCCCCATCAGCTCCCCCATCAGCTCCCCCGTCAGCTACCCCGCCAGCAGCCCCGTCCCCAGCGCTACCAGCAGCCCCGGCAGCAACCCCGGTGGTGCTGCGGTGATGGACAGGGCCACGGAAAGGGTGCGCAAGCCCTCGCCGCGCTACCGGGTGTTGCTGCATAACGACCCGGTCAACTCCATGGAGTATGTGGTGGTCACCCTGCGCCAGGTGGTGCCATCCCTCAGTGAGCAGGACGCCATCGCCGTGATGTTGGAAGCCCACAACACCGGCGTGGGCCTGGTGATCGTCTGCGATCTGGA
Source organism: Cyanobacteriota bacterium (assembly GCA_947463165.1). Classification (GTDB taxonomy): domain Bacteria; phylum Cyanobacteriota; class Cyanobacteriia; order PCC-6307; family Cyanobiaceae; genus UBA5018. The sequence continues at coordinate 3,256 of CANHSW010000217.1, read as the reverse complement.
GCCGGCGGAGTTCTACTGCGAAACCCTCAAGGCCAAGGGCCTCAGCAGCAGCCTGGAGCCCGACAGCTGATGGCGGCGGCTGGGCGGCCGGGCCCCCATTGGTGGGGCACGCTGCTCTACGTGCCGCTGCTCTATGGCCTCGGCTGGCTGCTGTCGCGGCCGCTCACCTGGATCTTCCCCGGCTGGCGGGCCGATCAGCTGGACCTGGCCGGGGTGGCGATCGCCCTGCTGTTGCTGCTGGCCAGCCTGCCCTGGCGCCTGCGCCGCCTGTGGGGCAGCCGCCAGCCATGGCAGAGGCTGGGCGTGGCGATGCCGCCCCGGCAGGCGCTGCTGGCCCTGGGGCGCGGGCTACTCAAGGCCGCTCTGCTGCTGCTGGCCATCGTGCTGTGGTTGCTGGTCAGCGGCCAGGCCCGCTGGCTGGGGGAGCTGGGCCTGGGCGCGCTGCTCAATGCCCTGGCCCTGACCCTGGGGGTGGGTTTTGCGGAAGAACTGCTGTTTCGCGGCTGGCTGTGGGGGGAGCTGGAGCTCCAGCTGGGGGCCAGGCGAGCCCTGGGCTGGCAGGCGGCTGTCTTCGCGCTCGTGCATCCCTGGTACCGGTTGGCGCCGGTTCAGGCCATCGCCCTTTTAATCGGCCTGGTGCTGCTGGCCCTGGCCCTGGCTCTGCAGCGCCGCGCCGATGGCGGTGCCCTGTGGGGGGCGGTGGGTTTGCATGGCGGCCTGGTGGGCGGCTGGTTCGCCCTGCAGGCTGGCCTGCTGCAAATCTCCCCAGCCACGCCCGCTTGGTTGATCGGCCCCGGCGGACCCACGCCAAACCCGATCGGCGGGCTGCTGGGCTGGATCGGCCTGGCGGCTTTGCTTTGGAGCAGGCGTCGCCATTGGCAGCCCGGCCCCGGCGAGCAAACCGGCAACGACGGCTCAGATAACAGCTAGTTTCAGCGATTACAGCTAAATCCAGCAAAGCCGCCTAGATCGTAAGCGGCAATTAACTGCTTTTTAGCTTGGGTCTCCATTCATATTGCCATGACAAAATATTGTTAGCTCACGGCCTGGGCCAGGGCTTTGCGACCCTCCAGGGGCGCCTGCAGGGCCTGCTCCAGGGGGGCGATGCCATAGTCGCGCTCCAGTAAATCCATCACGGTGCGGCCGAAGTCCGCCGGGTTGGTGGCGAAGGCCTCCAGGCAGATGCGGCCGAAGGTGCTGCCCATGGGCTCGGGGTTCCAGAGCAGCTGGCGAGCGGTCCAGGGGGCCATGCTCATCGGGTTGTAGCCGGGCTTGATCAAGCCCTGATCAAAGGCGTATTGCTCCAGGTGGGTATGGGGCTGCAGGCCGATAAAAAAGATCGCCGGCTCTATTTTGTCGGCCCCAAAGATGCGTTCCAGCTCCCGGTGATAGGCCAGGGTCTGGCGGATCGTCTCCGGCCGCTCATCGATCACATTGAACGAATAATTCACCGACACATGCTGGCGGAAGCCCGCCCGGGTTAACAGCCGACAGTTTTCCAATACGGTGCGCAGGTTGTAGCCCATGCGCATTCTGCGGACCAGCTCTTGGGAGCCGGAGGTGATGCCGATCTCGAAATAGTCCATGCCGGTGGCCACCATCAACTCGGCCAGTTCGGCATCGAGATTGTCTGCCCGGATATAGGCCGCCCAGCGGATGTCTTGCCAGCCCTCCGCCAGGATTGCCCGCAACAACTGCTTGGCATCCTCGATATAGCGGCGTGCCGGGATGAACTGGGCATCGGTGAACCAAAAGCCGCGCACGCCGCGGTTATAGAGCTGTCGCATCTCGGCGATCACCTCCTGCACCGGGTTCACCCGCACCGCCTTGCCCTCCACCACGGTGTAGATGCAGTAGCAGCAGTTATGGGGACAGCCGCGCTTGGTTTGCACGCCCACGTAGAAGTCGCCCGCCTCCAGGTACCAGTCGAGCTGGGGCCAGATGGAGGCGATGTAGTCGTAATTGCAGGCGGTTTTCTCCATACCCCCCGGCTGCTCGTGAATCAGGCCGGGCCTGGGGGGCTCCCCGGCCAGGAAGCAGCGCTCGGCCGCCAGCGATTCGCCGCGGATCAACTTCTCCAGCAGCGGCTCCCCCTCCCCCACCGACACCACCGTGCCGCGGGGCAGTTGGCGGCCCAATTGTTCGTAAAAGACGCTCACCGCACCGCCGCCCAGCACCGCCAGAGCATCGGGGCAAAAGCGGCGGGCGGCGGCCAGGCCCCGGCGCAGCAGGCGCAGGTTGCGCCACAGCTCTCCATAGAAGGCCGCCATCAGCCGCAGTCCACCCATGGCTCCCCGCAGCCGCCGCAGCGGATTGCGGGCGTAAAAAACCTCGAAGGAATGCTGCAGGGGATTGCCGCCCCGGCCATCCACGGGGGCATAGATCTGGATATCGCGCCAGGAAAACACCAGCAGCGTCGGCCGAAAGCTGTCGATCGTGGCCAGCAGCACCCGCTCCACATCCAGCAGCGGCACGGCGGCCAGGTCTAGTAACAGCTGGGGTAGGTCTGGGAACTGCTTATGCAGATGGTCGGCCAGATAAACCGGACCGATGGGAAAGATGGGGTTGCAGGGCAGCCGCACCAGTAACACCCGGTGATCAGGGCAGGCGGGCACGGCAGGCAGCCCCAGGAGACAGAGATGTGTGGACGCTAACAACCATCGCCGTTAGCCCGCCTGAGCGCGGCCAGGCCCAGATCAGCTCGGGCCTGATCTGCTCAGCTCCAGCCCAGGCCGGGCTCAAGCCCAGGGCCGTTCGCCTCTCAACAGGCTTCGAGCCACCTCTCGGCACTTTTCCCCAGCAAGCGAACCGACAGCCGCCCCCTCAATCGCGATCTACTGCGCCCCTGAGCAAGCTCTGAAAACCCCGAGCTGCGGCCAGTAGAGCCCTGATGCCGCAATGGCTCTCAGCTTGCCGGCTCGACTTGCCGGGTCGATGAACTGGCGGTTGGTCAGAGTTCCCTAACTGGCCCTGTTGAAGCGGGCTTCACAAAGCCCGCAATCTTCCGTTACACTTGCCAGGCAAGGCGCATCTGCCCCGGCAAGCGCCCTGGCTTAACTACGTCTCCTTTCGGAGACAAACCCAACCGTCTCCTCGGAGACAATCCTTACCCGTTCTCATGACCACCACTCTCCAGCAGCGCTCCGGCGCTAACAGCTGGCAGCAATTCTGCGAGTGGATCACCTCCACCAACAACCGCCTCTATGTGGGCTGGTTCGGTGTGCTGATGATTCCTTGCCTCCTGGCTGCCACCATC
>CANHSW010000216.1 GCA_947463165.1 Cyanobacteriota bacterium | reverse complement strand
TGAACTGAATCGACTCTCCTCGGTAGCCACAGGTGGCGGCCAATGGGGTACCGGTGGCATGACCACCAAGCTGGCGGCCGCCCGCATCGCCACCTCCAGCGGCATCCGCGTGCGCCTGGCCGATGGGCGCGAGCCGGCCGTGCTCGATGCCCTGTTGGCGGGCGCCGCAGTGGGCACCGTGTTTCAACCCAGCAGCAAACCGCTGGCCGATCGCAAGCGCTGGCTGGCCCATGCCCTGCTGCCCAAGGGCAGCTTGATGGTGGATGCCGGAGCCGAGCGGGCCCTGCGGGACCAGGGGGCATCATTGTTGGCGGTGGGGCTGATCGCCGTGGAGGGCGACTTCCGCGCCCGCGAGGCGGTGCGCCTGCTGGCCGCCGATGGTCGGGAGTTGGGCAGAGGCCTGGCCACCTTGGATAGCGACAGCCTGCGGGGTTTGATCGGTCGTGAAGGGGTTCAAGTGGTGCACCGCGACCAGCTGGCCCTGGTCTGAGCGCCGAGCTGGGCCCGATCCCCCCGCCTGCCGATCCCCCCGCCTGCTGATCCCGCGCCTGGGGAGCAGCTGCCTACGATCCAGCCATCCGCATTGTTCTCGGGCATGCGCTTCAGCGAACTGGTCGGCCATCTCAGCGAGCTGCAGCGCCCTGGAGTTGCCAACCCCAGCCACCGGGCCGAGGATCCGGAGCTCAGCTCTGGCGCCGCCTTGGATCTGGCCAACGGCGGACAACTGAGCTTTCTTGAACCAGGCAATGCCCTGGCGGCCGCCGCCGCCACCACCGGCGCCAGCGCCGTGCTGATCCCGGCCGCGGTGGCCGAAGCCGCGGAGTTGCAAAGCCAGCTCACCAGCCGCGGCATCGCCTGGGTGGCCCTGGCCGATCCGCGGCTGGGCTTTGCCGAAGCCCTGGAGGCCCTGCATCCGCGCCGGGCCAAGCCCGCCGGCATTCATGCCACCGCCGTGGTGGATCCGACGGCGGTGATCGGCGCCACAGCCCACATCGGCGCCCGGGTGGTGATTGGCGCCGATGTGCTGGTGGGCGAGGGCTGCATCCTGCATCCAGGCGTGGTGGTCTACGAGGAAGTGCAGCTGGGGGAGGGCTGCGAACTCCATGCCGGAGCGGTGCTGCATCCCGGCAGCCGCCTCGGCCGCGGCTGTGTGGTGCACTCCAATGCCGTGATTGCCAGCGAGGGGTTTGGCTTTGTACCCACGGCTGCTGGCTGGCGAAAAATGCCCCAAACCGGCCTGGTGGTGCTGGAGGACGGCGTTGAGGTGGGCTGCAACAGCACCATCGATCGACCGGCGGTGGGTGAAACCCGCATCGGCGCAGGCAGCAAGATCGACAACCTCGTGCATATCGCCCATGGGGTGACCACTGGCCGGGGCTGTGCCCTGGCCGCCCAGGTGGGCATCGCCGGCGGCGCCAAGCTCGGCAATGGTGTGATCCTGGCCGGGCAGGTGGGGGTAGCCAATAGGGCCAACATCGGCGACCGGGCCATCGCCAGCTCTAAATCCGGCATCCATGGCGATGTGGCCGCCGGCGCAGTGGTGAGCGGCTATCCCGCCATTCCCAATCGGCTGTGGCTGCGCTGCTCAGCCGCCTTCAACAAACTGCCCGAGATGGCCAAAACCCTGCGGCGCATCCAAACCAACAGCGACCACGCCTGAAGTTAGGGCGATGCGGAGGGGGCCTAGCCTGCCCAGTTGCCCAGCGCCAGCTCCCCCACCATGACCAGCAGCTTCCGGATCACCCTGCTCCCCGGCGACGGGATTGGTCCGGAGATCACGGCGGTGGCCCGCCAGTTGCTGGATGCGGTGAGCCGCCGCCATGGCTTCCAGCTCGAATACGACGAGCAGCCGATGGGCGGCAGCGCCATCGATGTCAGCGGCGAACCCCTGCCGGCCAGCACCCTGGCCGCCTGCAGGGCCTCCGATGCGGTGTTGCTGGCGGCCATCGGCGCTCCCCGCTACGACGCCCTGCCGCGCCAGCAGCGGCCCGAATCGGGTCTCTTGGCCCTGCGGGCCGGCCTGGGGCTGTTCGCCAACCTGCGGCCGGTGAAGATCGTGCCGGCCCTGGTGGGGGCCAGCAGCCTCAAGCCGGAAGTGATTGAGGGGGTGGATTTGTTGGTGGTGCGCGAACTCACCGGCGGGGTGTATTTCGGCAACCCCAAGGGCCGGGTGGAGGCCGATGGCCATGTGCGCGCCTTCAACACCATGGCCTACAGCGATTACGAGATCGACCGCATCGCCCGAGTGGGCTTTGATCTGGCCCGCCAGCGGGGCGGCCGGCTCTGTTCGGTGGACAAGGCAAACGTGCTCGAAGTGAGCCAGCTGTGGCGCGATCGGGTGGAGGCCATCCATGCTGCCGAATACCCCGAAGTGCAACTCAGCCACATGTATGTGGACAACGCCGCCATGCAATTGGTGCGGGCGCCAAGGCAGTTCGACGTGATTCTGACCAGCAACCTGTTCGGCGACATCCTCAGCGACGAGGCGTCGATGCTCAGCGGCTCCATCGGCATGCTGCCATCCGCCTCGCTGGGCAGCAGTGGTCCGGGGCTGTTTGAGCCGATCCACGGTTCGGCGCCCGACATCGCCGGCCAGGACAAGGCCAACCCGATGGCCATGGTGCTCAGCGCCGCGATGATGTTGCGGGTGGGGCTGCAGCAGGAGGACGCCGCCGCCGACCTGGAGCGGGCGGTGGAGACCACATTGGAGGCGGGCTACCGCACGGGCGATCTGATGGCTCCGGGCTGCACTCCCCTGGGCTGCCAGGCGATGGGCGAGCAGCTGCTCAAAGCCCTGGGAGACTGAAGCCGCCGGGTGGGGCTCCGGTGACCTGCCAAACTCGTCGGCGCCGTTCACTCTCTCTGGGCCGATGTCGAAGCGTCACCCCGTCGTAGCCGTTACTGGGTCCTCCGGCGCCGGCACCAGCACGGTAAAGCGGGCTTTTGAGTACATCTTCAACCGAGAAGGCATCACGCCAGCGGTGATAGAGGGCGATAGCTATCACCGCTATGAGCGTGGTCCGATGAAGGAGGCGATGGCTGCGGCGGTGGCCAAGGGAGAAAACTTCTCCCACTTCGGGCCAGAGGCCAACCTGTTCGACAAGCTGGCAGAGCTGTTTGGCACCTATGGCGAAACCGGCGGTGGCCAGAAGCGCTACTACCTGCACTCTCTAGATGAGGCTGCCGAACACAATGGTCGGCTGGGCACCAGCCTGCAGCCGGGCCAGTTCACCCCCTGGGAGCCGATTCCCAGCGGTACCGACCTGCTCTTTTACGAGGGTCTGCACGGGGGTGTGGTCACCGATGAAAACGACGTGGCTTCGCTGGTGGATCTGCTGATCGGCGTCGTGCCGATCACCAACCTGGAATGGATCCAAAAGATCGCCCGTGACAACGCTGAACGGGGATATTCCGCCGAGGCCACGGTGGACACCATCCTGCGTCGGATGCCTGACTACATCAATCACATCTGCCCACAGTTCAGCCGCACTGATATCAACTTCCAGAGGGTGTCTACGGTGGACACCTCCAACCCCTTCATGATTCGACCCATCCCCACCCCCGATGAGTCCTTCGTGATCATTCACTTCCGCAAAGGGGCTCGGGAAAAGTGGGGTATTGACTTCCCCTACCTGCTGAACATGATTCAGGATTCCTTCATGTCCAGCCCCACGTCAATCGTGGTGAACGGCGGCAAAATGGGCTTTGCCATGGAACTGATTCTTACGCCTATCATTCACCGCATGGTCGAGGACAAGAAGCTTGCTTAATGCCGAGGCGGATAAAAAGCTGACTTAATGCCGAGGTGAAAAGCAACTCTGCCAGGGCCTTTTGGCCGGTTTTGCAGAGTAACTAAAGGCGGTACGTCTGGCCCGGGATTTTACCCCTGGCCAGGCTTTATCTAGCTTCACCAGCCTTCCCTGGCCATCTCAACAGTCCCAAATCTTATTTCGAGCGCCTCGAAAAACTACCCATTCCTCTCGTCATAGCCAGGGGCGGTCCGGTTTTTGCAATGCTTCTCGCGGCGGGGCATCAATCAAATCCCCTCGGTTTCCCCCATTGCGTCTACTGTGGCCGATAACAGCCTCACCGGTGAGGACGATTTCCTTCACCAACCGATCGTCGTCGTCACCATCGTTCCTGATTCAAGGAGCCGCTGGATCGGCTGCGTCAGTGCGCGCTTCGGCCTCCTCCCTGCGTTTGGACCGCATCGATAGTCGGCAGCTGTTGGCGGCAGCCAGGCGCATCCTGTTTGCCTATCTGGAACAGGGCACCTACACAGATGAGGATCCCCTCGGCCTTGTGCTCAGCGCCGACCTGCGCCAGGGTCGGGTGGTGTTTGAGCCCCCCGTACTGCTGCCCGATGAACAGTTCGTACCGCTGGAATTGATCCGGGGCGGAGAGTTGCTGGCCCGTAGCCGCCGCAATGTCAACGGTCGACTGCGCATGCCCCGTCCCAACCGACGTCAGGCCACAGATCCATAAGGGTCACTCCATATCG
>CANHSW010000215.1 GCA_947463165.1 Cyanobacteriota bacterium | reverse complement strand
GTGTTCGGTCATGCCGTCGAACACGTCGTCGGCCTCCAGACCGCTGCGATCGGCGTCCGCGTAGCAGCCCGGGGTGGGCAAGCGCAGGTTTATGGGTTGGTGCTCGTTCATCTCCTTAGTCATCTCCACAGTCATCGCCTTGTGATCAAACCCGCCCCAAGACCGTAGCTATGGCCATGGGGCGGGTCTTTGCGGAGATGCGTAGACCCACATCACCAGGGCACTGGCCGCGCTTGCGACCCCTTGGTGCAGATTTGGCTGTTAAGGGTGTTAGGCCAGCCGCTGGGGGGCAGACCCGAACTGGCTGGCAGACCAGCAATCACAGATCCATCACTGGATGTGAGGTCAGCCTGGTGATTTCGACCTAACCAATTCAGGCGCCCCTAGGGTCGGCGCCACTGCCCCCTGCCCAGAGCCCGATGTCCCTGCCTGCGTTGCTCCTGGACATCGGCAGTCACCAAATGGAGGTGGTCGAAACCCTGATCCAGGTGGGTCGCTTCCTGGTGATCTTCCTGGCGGCTCGGGCGCTGGCCGAACTGATGGTGCGCCTGCAACTGCCCACCATCCTGGGGGAATTGGTGGCCGGCGTGCTGCTGGGGGTTTCGGGCCTGCATCTCATCCTGCCGCCAGACAGCCAAGCCCAGCTCAGTGAAGCGGCAGTGCAGCTGCTTGCAGCCATCTCCGGGGCAGAGCCTGGCCAGATCGGTGCCATCTATGCCGAAACCTTCCCCAGCTTGATGTCCGTAGCCCAGATCGGGCTATTCGCCCTGCTGTTCCTCACCGGTTTGGAGTGCGATCTAGATGAGCTGATGGCGGTGGGGCTGCAGGCCAGCACCGTCGCCGTCACCGGCGTGCTGGTGCCCTTCGCGCTGGGTACTGGAGGCCTGTTGCTGCTGTTTCAGCTGCCGCTGATTCCGGCGGTGTTCGCCGGGGCGGCGATGACCGCCACCTCGATCGGCATCACCGCCAGCGTGTTCGGCGAACTGCAATGGCTGAAGCGCCGCGAGGGTCAGATCGTGATCGGCGCCGCCGTGCTCGACGACATCCTCGGCATCGTGATCTTGGCGGTGGTGGTGGCCCTGGCCGGCGGCGGTGGCTTCTCGCTGAAACCGCTTTTGGCTCTGGTGGCCGCCGCCGCCGCCTTCGTGGTCGCCTCGATCCTGCTCAGCCGCCGGGCGGCCCCGGCCTTCGATTGGCTGATCGATCGACTGCGGGCCCCCGGCGATGTGGCCGTAGCCGCCTTCGTGGTGCTCACCGGCAGTTGCTTCGTGGCCCAGGCCATCGGCCTGGAGGCCGCCCTGGGGGCCTTCGCCGCGGGTTTGATCCTCAGCGGCTCAAAGCACAGAAAGGCGATCGACACGGCCGTCAAGCCGCTGGTGGCCCTGTTTGCCACCGTCTTCTTCGTGCTTATCGGCACGGGCATGGACCTATCGGTGCTCAATCCCTTCGAGCCGGCCAACCGCCCCGGCCTGGTGATGGCCGCCTTTCTGCTCGCCGTGGCCGTGCTGGGCAAAGTGGTTTCGGGCTGGAGCTACCTCAGTGCCGAGCCCAGCAATCGCCTGGTGGTGGGTCTGGGGATGATGCCCCGCGGCGAGGTGGGCCTGATCTTTCTCGGCCTCGGCAGCCAGGCCGGACTGCTCAACTCCTCCCTGGAGGCGGCGATCCTGCTGATGGTGATCGGCACCACCTTCCTGGCCCCGATCCTGCTGCGGTTGGTGATCAAAACTCCGCCCAGTGGTGATCCCGGCGGCAATGCCAGCGCCAATCCCAGCACCGATGCAAATACTGGTGCTGAGGTTGCTGGGGGCGCCAAGGCCCCCGCCTAAGGCGGGTTAGCGAATGGGGCCTAAGGCGGGTTCAGCTGATGGGACCGGCTAGGCCGGTTCAGGCTTCTGGGTCGCGGCTGCCGGCCAGAGCAAAGGCCAGGCCCCCCAGGGCCGCCATCAGCCCCAGGCTGCCGGCCCAGCCGGGCCCCAGGCACCAGCTCAGCAGCAACACGGCCACCACCGCCACGGCCAGGGCCAGCATCAAACTGCTCAGCACCAGGGCCAGCTGCTGCAGGGCCGGCGGCAGGGAGCTGGCCGCCAGGCTGTCTTCCAAGCGTGCCAGCGGAGCGCTCAAGGGCAGATACAGGGCCAGGGCCCAGAGGGCGATGGCGGGCAGCATGCCGCTCCAGTCGGGGCCGATGGCGGGCAATGGCTGATCGCTACTGCTGCCTAGCATCCATCACCCCGCTTGCATGTCTGGTGCCAATTCAGCCCTGGAGCCATCTGGGCCATCCCGTGCATGCCCTGATGGAGGGGCCCGAGCAGCCCAGCGGGCCGGCCGTTTTGCTGGTGCATGGCTTCGGGGCATCCACCGACCATTGGCGCTACAACATCCCGGTGCTGGCCCAGCGCCATGAGGTGCACGCCATCGACCTGCTGGGTTTTGGTCGCAGTGCCAAACCCGCCGGTTTGGCCTACGGCGGGGCCCTGTGGCGCGATCAGCTGGCGGCCTATGTGCGGGAGCGGATCGCTCGGCCCACGGTGCTGGTGGGCAACTCCCTGGGGGGCTTTGCCGCCCTGGCGGCGGGGGCGGCCCTCCAGGAGCAGGCGGCCGGGGTGGTGCTGATCAATGCCGCTGGCCCCTTCTCCGACGAGCAGCAACAGCAGCCGGGGGGCTGGGGGGCCATCGCCCGCCGCACTATCGCCAGCGCCCTGCTCAGCAGTCCGCCGCTGCAGCGGCTGCTGTTCGAGAACCTGCGCCGCCCAGCGACGATTCGCCGCACCCTGCGCCAGGTGTACGTCGACAAGACCAACGTCGATGAACAGCTGGTGGAATCGATCCGGCGGCCCTCCCTGGATCCCGGCGCCTTTGGGGTGTTTCGCACCGTTTTCGATATTCCCAAGGGAGAGCCCCTCGATGCCTTGTTCGCCGAGCTGAGCTGCCCGCTGTTGCTGCTCTGGGGCATCCGCGATCCCTGGATCAATGCGGTCGGTCGCCGGGCCGCCTTCCAGCGCCATGCCCCTGCGGCCACCAGCGAGGTGGTGCTGGAGGCGGGCCACTGCCCCCACGACGAGGTGCCCGAACTGGTGAATCGGGCCATGTTGGAGTGGCTGGCGGCCCGCGGCTAACGTCGAAGCCATCGGCTGTGGCCCCGCCGATGGCCAGCATCGACCCAAAGCGCTGCTTGCTGTTATTTGGCGCCTTGAATGTGGCGCTCAGCAAATCTGCTGCTGCCATTGCTGCTCTGGGCTGAATTTGCCCTGGTGATTGGCCAGATTGTGGCTGGCAAAGCTGAATTGCGGTTCGGCAAGGGCTTCAGGGGTCCGCCCCCATCGGCTATTGCATTTATGGCATCGGTTGGGCAATGGCTTTCTCACCCTGCCCAGCAATATGTTTACCGATATTTCGCGCCTATGATATTTACACCTATGTTGAAGGCAAAAAGATAGGCTGAAGGCAAAAGATAGGTTGAAGGCAAAAAGATAGGCCGCAAAGACGGGGCGGGGCTGGCTCAGCCCAGGGCTTTCAGGGGTTTTGGTTGTACGCCCGGTAGCCGCCCCCGGGCCAGCTGTTGGAGCGGGTCGAACTGGCGTTTCACCGCCTCGATCAGGGGCCGCGATGGGGCGTCGAGCCAAGCAGGCATGGCACTGGCTGCCGGCTGGCGCAGCACCGTCAGGTAGCCGCCGAGCTCCTGGGTGCGACGCCTGAGGGCCTCCACCCGGTAGCTGGGCAGCTGCTGGGGCTCGGCCCAGGCCATGGCCAGGCCGCTGCCGGCCTCCCCGGTGAGGGATAGGCCATTCCTGGCGACATCGCCCACCAGCTCGCTCAGCCGATCGGGGGGCACCGCCAAGCGCAGCAGCCAGCCCCCAGGGCTCTGAGCTGGAGGCTGGCTGGCTGGGCTGGCTGAGCTGGATTGAATGACTGGGCTAACCCCAGCCCCTGGGGGAACCGGGCCGAGCTGGGCACCAGGAACCCCCTGCACCAGCTTGGCGTCGAGGGCCTCGACATCCAGCTCAGAAAAACTGCATTTCTGCTCAGCGGCGTTGGCGGCGATGCAGCTGATCTGCTCTTGGAGGGTCTGGGCGCTGATGCTGGCCAGGCTCACCAGCAGGCCAAGGCCGTTGGTGGAGCCGCCGGACAGCTGCCAATCCAGTCGCTCTGGGCTGAGGCTGGAGCCCAGCAGCCAGCGACAGAAGACGGCCAGATCGGCCAGCTCGCCCTGCAACCACAGGCCCCGGCGTTCGGGGGGCAAGGGCTGGGTGCGCAGGGTGACCTCGGTGATCAGCGCCAGTGATCCCCAGCTACCGGTGAGCAGTCGCATCAGGTCGTAGCCGGCCACGTTCTTGACCACCCGGCCCCCGGCGCGGGCGGCGGTGCCATCGGCCCGCAGCAGGCCGATGCCGATCAGTTGATCGCGCAGGCCCAGGTGCCGCAACCGATAGCCGCCGGCCAGGCCCCGGGCCACCAGACCGCCGACACTGCCGCCGCCGCTGCCGCCGGGGCCGCTGCCCCAGGGCCAGTCAACCGTGAGCCATTGGCGCTGCTGGGCCAGTTGCC
>CANHSW010000214.1 GCA_947463165.1 Cyanobacteriota bacterium | reverse complement strand
TGTGTATGTGCCCGGAGGTCTGCATATCTTGCTGCGCCACTGGCTTGCCTTGGCTGGGTTTATTTCGAGACCGCGCAATTTCCCCGAGCAGGTTTGGTGGTAATGAATGGCACTCCAAAAATCTAGATTTCGCGGCTCCCGTGAGTTGAAAGCATGGCTGAATTTGGGTTTTTCTCTGGCCGACCAGGACTGGATGGGTAATTTTTTGAGGTGGCCATAATGGCTTTTTACGGCTTATCTCGTCTTTTTGAATCGCTAATTACCCTGGAGAAGCTCTAAAGCTGTCGAGCCAAGACCCTTAAAGCCCCGCTGTTCCATAGCTGCTCAGCTGGTGGGGCTGCTCAAATCGCGCTTTCCCAGGATCTCCCTAAGGTTGCTCTTGGCTGTTGATTGATTGTGTTTGTGGTTTCAGTTGCTTCCATGCTTATGTGGCTCTTGAATTTCCTCGCTGTTATCGGCAGGCTTAGCCGGCTTGCCGATTCAGGGGCTAGGACCTATAGTTTATGGCCCCTGGACGATTCTTGGCTTGGCTTTGAATAGATGTGATTAACGAGCTTTACCACTCAGCCAAGTTGGCGCTTGCCCAGGGAAGAGCTCTGGAGGCAGAAGAGCTGCTGCGGCAATTTTTGGCACTTCAGCCCGAGCACGGTACTGCCCACCATCTGCTGGGCAAGCTCTTGGCCGATCGCAAGGACCTCGATAAGGCCCTTGAACATCAAATTAAGAGTTGTAAATTACATTCACAACTGGGATGGAATTGGTTTGCTGCAGCCGAATTGCTACGGGATGCTGGTCGCCTGCAATCTGCTTTGAACTGTTTTCATATGGCCACCCAGGCCTTGCCCCAGGAGAAGTGGATTGTTGACCTGGCGGGAGATGTGAAGTCGCAGCTTCTGCTTGGCGGAGAATCTCTGCAGAAAGGTTTAGGGGATGTCGGTTATCAGTATTGGATTGCTAACCATGAGCCGGCTTTGCCAGCGCAGTCCAGCACGCCGCTTCGTTATCGCTGGTGGTTGTTGAAACCTGGCTCTCCACTAACTTTGATCAATGAAGATGCTGCTCATAGTCATAATCAACCTGACAATTTAACCCCCTATCCTGTCGATGGTTGGCTGTTGCTAATTGGCGCAGGTACCGGGCTCAGATTGGGGGCTGTGCGAGCTTTGGAGGAATGGTTGGATCTGTTTGGGCCCCGGGATTTGCCCGAGCTGATTTATGCAGATGAGGATCAGCTGGATGCCAGCGGCCAACGCTGCCGGCCCTGGTTCAAGCCAGGCTGGAGCTCTGAGAGTTTTTGGAGTACCCCCTGGCTCGAACATTTCAGTGTCTGGCAGGTGCCCTGGCTTTGTAGTAAGGGATTGCCTCTGCCACCTGACGATCCCATTGGTCGCTGGCGCTGGATTTTGGCCGCTTTGGCTCTCCAACCCGCTGGGGGCCATCTGGCTCGCTTGCTTACTCACACCAGGATCCAGTTGCCCGATGCCAAGCTCGATCAGCGGCGGGCAGTGGAGTTGTTGCGCCACCTGCAGGACCAGGATGAGCCGATTGTTTCAGTGCAGCCTTGCCTGGATCATGGCTTTCGCCTCAGCTGGGCCGTTCCCCCTACGCCTGATTGCACTGCGATCATTCCCACGCGCGACCGCGCTGACCTATTAGAGCTCTGCCTGAATAGCTTGGAGTCTACTGCTAACTTGCGGCGGATAGTGGTGGTTGATAACAATTCCCGGCAGCCGGAAACAGCTGCGCTTTTGCTTGGTTGGCGCCAGCGGCTTGGCGATCGTTTAATCGTGCTGCGGGATCAACGGCCTTTTAACTGGAGTAGGATGAATAATGCTGCCGCGATGCTGACGCGCAGTGAGTTACTGCTGTTTATTAACAATGATGTGGCGGCCACCGCCCCGGGCTGGTTTGATGCTATGGCCGCTCAATGTCTGCGCTCAGCTATTGGCTGTGTGGGTGCTTTGCTGGTCTATCCCGATGGCACCCTGCAGCATGCCGGTATGGTCTTGGGCATGTACGGCAGTGCAGGCCATGCTTATCGACATCTTTCGCCTGAGCATAGCGTTCATCGCGGCCGCAGCCGTTATTTAACTAATTGGGGGGCGGTGACCGGTGCTTGCATGATGGTGAGACGTGAGCTGTTCGAGCTGGTGGCTGGTTTTGATGAGAAATTGCCCGTGGAATTTAATGATGTTGATTTTTGCCTGCGCTTGGCTGAGCAGGGATTTCGCCATCTGGTCGTGCCGGAGGCGGTGCTTTTGCATCGGGAGAGTCAGAGTCGCAATGCCACTGACAGCACCACGGCCGCTGCTGCCCTGGAGCTGATGAAAGAGCGTTGGCCCTTGCGCCTCACCAACTCCGGGCCTTGGTGGCCAGAGGCCTGCTCGCTTAAATGGCCAGATGGCAGGCCCCTGGAGTTCGATGATTATCGATAGGTATAATGATCGCCAGGTGTATTGTTTTTTTGATTCTCCTGGATCACATGCCCCGGCTATGTGTGAATCTATGGGGCCATCTCACTGGCAGCTTTGGACTCGGTGAGGGTGCCCGCGCCACCGCCCGTGCACTAGCCGCTGCCGGTGTGAGGGTCCAATGCCGTGATCTGCCCCTGGCAACCCATGCCAATGACACCGAGATTGAGAGAACAATCTCGGTGGGCGATGAGCCTAGCGACTTCCAGCCAGCTGCAATTGATCTGATCCATACCAATCCCAATATCTTGTTTCAGACCAATGGTTTGAGAAATACCATTGAACTGACCGCTCCACTGCGCATTGGTTACTGGGCTTGGGAACTGGAGGCTTTCCCCCATGGCTGGGAGCCTGGATTTGTGGGGCTTGATCAACTTTGGTGTCCATCTAGTTTCACGGCCACCAGTTTGGGATTGCGCAGTCCTGTGCCTGTCACACCACTTCCCCACCTGCCAGATTGGTCCCGGGCCAACCGGATCAGGGCTAGGCGTAATCAAGCTAAGCGACCCTGCTCAAGCTTTACCTGTCTGTTCGCCTTCGACTTGTGGAGCACTGTGGGGCGCAAGAATCCTTACGGTGTAATTGAGGCATTTCAGCGAGCTTTTCCAGTTAAAACCACAGGGCATTCATCTCTCTCGGACGCTCGCTTGCTGCTCAAGGTGGCAAGCGCCAAGTGTTTTCCGGAAGCGACTGAGGAATTGCGTCGATGTTGTGCGGTAGATCAGCGTGTTAGCTTGATTACCGAGTCCCTCAGCATAGAGGGTGTCGACGATCTTTATGCGGCTGCTGATGTGCTGATCAGCTTGCATAGGGCCGAGGGTTTTGGCCTGGGTTTGGCCGAAGCCATGGCTGCAGAGATACCTGTGATCGCCACGGGTTATTCCGGTAATCTTGATTTTATGCCCTTGGGAAGTGCCGAATTGATTGCTTTTAAGTTGGTGCCAATTTCCCATGCCGAGGGCGATTATCGAGCCGGTAGGCTTTGGGCTGATCCTGACCTGGATGCTGCCGCAGCAGCCCTGCGTCGCTTGGCCTCCGATCGCGCTTACCGCCAAGGCCTGGCTTTGGCCGGTCGTAAGGCCGTCCAAGAGCGGCTGGCTGCCCAGCGTCTGGCGGGCATCGTCAGCCAGCGGCTTGGCTGCCTGCTATTGAGGGCAGGGCGCGCCGAGCTCCTGGCCGCCCTACCCAGGCACCATCAGCTGCGGCAATTGGAGCAACTTGCCTAGGCGTTCCTTTAGGGTGTCTTCCGCCAAGCTAAAGGTGATTTCGATGTTTAGATTTGCCGCAGCTTCCCTAATTGCCATTTGGCGTATCTCAGGATGATCGCAGCCATGATTAATCAGCCAGTTGGCTAATTCCGGACCAGCACTCAGCAGGGCAGCGTCGCAGGCACCAGTTTGCCAGGGTTGGGGCTCCTTCCATTGATAAAATTCTGTTTGCCCGTGCCAGTGATCTAATTTATCGATCGCTTTACTGACATCAAGTTGATCGAGTACCTGCAGGAGATTGCGTGGTGTTAAGGGGCTGCTGCTGCCCCAGTTAAGGGATTGTTCATAGGCCTCTGCCGCTTCTGGTAAGCGATGCTGACCGCGCAGGGCGTCTCCAAGTTTGTGGGGTGTCCAGAAGTTGTTGGTTTCTTGTTGTAGAGCTAGTATCAGAACTGATTCAGCTTCGCCATAGCGTCCCTGCATCAGAAGCGTGTGGCTTAGGAGATCCAGCATTTCTGGATTGGCCGGGTGTAATTCGAGTAGCCGTCGCAATGCACCCTCGGCCAGCTGCCATTGTTCAGCTTGGAATGACTCCTTGGCGAACTCCCACCATCCCTGTGAATTCATGAATATACAACTCGATTGATCAGGGCAATTTGCTGGGCTGTGCACTGTTCCTGAGTGTAGGAGCTGAGGATGCTTCGCCGTGCCGACTGGCGCAGTCGATCCTGACCGGCTGGATTTTCTAGCACCGCTAGCAGTGTTTGGGCGAGCTCTTCGTGATCAAAAAAGGGAACCAGCCAGCCATTTTCCCCGTGACTAATCATTTCTTCCACGGGAGCCGTGGCTGAGCCCACTACAACAGCGCCGCAGGCCATGGCTTCGAGC
>CANHSW010000213.1 GCA_947463165.1 Cyanobacteriota bacterium | reverse complement strand
TGCTGGCTGGTCTATGTCGCCTACCTGCACACTCGCTTGATTCGCGGCTGGCAGGGCCGCAAACCGGCTATCGTAGCCAGCGCCGGCCTGGTGGTGATTGCCGTTTGCTATATCGGCGTCAACCTGCTAGGAATTGGCCTGCATAGCTACGGCTGGTTTTTCAACGACTAAGCATCTTTATTTACGTAGCATAACTACCGCAGCTTATCCATTACTTGCGAGAGGGGTGCTCTGGTCGAAAAAAATATTTATACAAAAACCCCTGAACCGTCAGCGCAGAGCTGGCGATTCGGGGTTTGATGTTTTATACGAGTTACAACGAAGCTGATTGGCAGCTATGGCTGTTAACCGCAACGGCTGTTAACCGCAATGGTTGTTGGTCCCCCATGGCTGTTGGCCGCAAACGCTGTTGCCCCCCTATCGCAGATATCCCCCTATGGCTGTTGGCCGCAAACGTTGTTGGCAGCAGAGGGCTGGGCAGGGGTTACCGGGGGGCTAGAGGTCTAGGGCCCATGAGGTTTATGGGCCCATGAAGTGTATGGGCCCTTGGAGGAGATCAGGCGGGGCGCTTGCTGTTGCGAATGCCGGTGATGGCGGCGGCGTAGTCGGGCTGGTTGAACACACCGGAGCCGCTAACGATGGCATTGGCACCGGCTTCGATCACTTTCCAGGCGTTCTCAGCCTTGATGCCACCGTCCACCTCGATCCAGGGATCGAGACCCTTTTCGTCGCACATGCGGCGCAGGTCGCGAATCTTTTGCACCTGGCTCTCAATGAAGCTCTGGCCACCGAAACCGGGGTTGACGCTCATGATCAGCACCAGGTCGCAGAGCTCCAGGCAATACTCCAAGCTGTCCAGGGGGGTGCCGGGGTTAAGCACGGCACCGGCCAACTTGCCGAGATCCTTGATCTGACCGAGGTTGCGGTGCAGATGGGGGCAGGCTTCCACCTGCACCGAAATGATGTCGGCGCCGGCCTTGGCGAATTCCGGCACATATTTCTCAGGCTCCACGATCATCAGGTGAACGTCGAGAGTCTTTTGGGTGACCGGGCGCAGGGCCTGCACGATCAGGGGGCCGATGGTGATATTGGGCACAAAGCGCCCATCCATCACATCGACATGGATCCAGTCGGCGCCGGCTTCGTCCACAGCCCGAACATCCTCACCGAGGCGTGAGAAGTCTGCGGAGAGAATCGATGGCGAGACCACCAGCTGCTTGCTGCCCATGGACTCCAGGAAGGCGAGGGATGGCCGGGATCCTACGGATCGGCCCGGGAGAGCACTGATACAGTTGCGCGTGCTTCGGTGGTGAAAGGTCCTGCGGCGCTTGCCCCCTGGCCCGCTAACTGCTTTTTACCACCACTCCAGCGAAGCGCCATCTTCTCCCTGCCGGATCACTGTGGATCGCACCCTCATCCAAGAAATTCTCGAGGTCGTCGAACAGGCCGCCATCGCATCCGCCGAACTTACCGGCTTGGGCCTGAAAAATGAGGCTGATGCCGCCGCTGTGGAAGCGATGCGCACCCGCATGGGCCAGATCCAGATGCAGGGCCGCATTGTGATTGGCGAGGGCGAAAGGGATGAGGCCCCGATGCTCTACATCGGCGAGGAGGTGGGCAGCGGCACTGGCCCCGGCGTCGATTTCGCCGTGGATCCCTGCGAAGGCACCAACCTCTGCGCCAACGCCCAGCGCGGTTCGATGGCCGTACTGGCCGCCTCCGACCGGGGCGGGCTGTTTAACGCCCCCGACTTCTACATGAAGAAGCTGGCCGCTCCCCCGGCCGCCAAGGGCAAGGTGGACATCCGCAAGTCGGCCACTGAAAACATCCAGATCCTCAGCGAGGCCCTGGGAATTGCCGCCTCTGAGCTGGTGATCGTGGTGATGGACCGCGCCCGCCACAAAGACTTGATCGCCGAGATCCGCGCCACCGGCGCCCGCGTTCAGCCCATCTCAGACGGCGACGTGCAAGCCGCCATCGCCTGTGGCTTTGCCGGCACCGGCACCCATGCCCTGATGGGCATCGGCGCCGCCCCTGAGGGGGTGATCTCCGCCGCCGCCCTGCGGGCCCTCGGTGGTCACTTCCAGGGCCAGCTGGTCTATGACCCGGCCGTGGCCCAAACCAGTGAGTGGGAAGGCCTCACCCGCGAGGGCAACCTGGCCCGCCTGGCCGAGATGGGCATTGCCGATCCCGACAAGGTGTACGAGGCCGAGGAGCTGGCCTCGGGTGAAAACGTGGTATTCGCTGGCAGCGGCATCACCGATGGCCTGCTGTTCCACGGGGTCAAGTTCGAGAAGGACTGCGTCCGCACCAGCTCCCTGGTGATCAGCACCCTTGACAACACCGCCCGGTTCACCAATACGGTGCACATCAAGCCCGGCGCCCAGAGCATTGCTCTGAGCTGATTCCAACTGTTCGGAACCCGGATCACGTCAATTCTGCCTCCATGCACATAGCTGTAGTCGGCCTGAGCCATCGCACGGCTCCGGTTGAAATTCGGGAGCGACTCAGCATCCCGGAGCAAACCATGGAGGCTTCGCTGCAGAAGCTGCGCTCCGACGACCAGGTGCTGGAGGCATCCATCCTCAGTACCTGCAACCGGCTGGAGATCTATACGCTGCTGCGCCACCCCGACCAGGGCCTATCGGCGGTGGGCCAATTCCTCAGCCAACACTCGGGGCTGGCGGTGGCTGAGCTGACGCCGCACCTGTTCACCTACCACCACCAGGAGGCGGTCGCCCACCTGATGCGGGTGGCAGCGGGCCTGGATTCGCTGGTGCTGGGGGAGGGCCAAATCCTCTCCCAGGTGAAAAAAATGGTGCGCCTGGGCCAGGAGCACCAATCGGTGGGTCCGATCCTCAACCGCCTGCTCAACCAGGCGGTGAGCACGGGCAAACGGGTGCGCACCGAAACCAACCTCGGCACCGGGGCGGTTTCGATCAGTTCAGCGGCTGTCGAGCTGGCCCAGCTGAAGGTGGGCCAGGCCCGCGGCCTCGATGATTTGGTGCCCCTGGATCAGGAGCAGGTGGCCATTGTCGGTGCCGGCCGCATGGCCCGTCTACTGCTGCAGCACCTGCAGGCCAAGGGCTGCCGCGGGGTGGTGCTGCTGAATCGAACTGTGAGCCGGGCGGAAGCCCTGGCGGCCGATTTTCCGTCGCTGCCGGTGCAATGTCGTCCCCTGGACGATTTGGATCATTGTCTGAGCACCTGTTCCCTGGTGTTCACCAGCACGGCCGCCGAGGATCCGATCATCACCGCCGAGCGGCTCAGTGCCCTAAACCGGCGCAGCTCCTTGATGCTGGTGGATATCGGCGTACCGCGCAACATCAGTGCTGATGTGGTGCATCTGAGCGGCGTGCAGGCCTACAACGTCGATGATCTCCAGGAGGTGGTAGCCCGCAACCAGGAGGCGCGCCGCGAGATCGCGGCAGAGGCGGAGGGGTTACTGGAGGAGGAGTCGCGCCTGTTCCTGGAGTGGTGGGATGGCCTGGAGGCGGTGCCGGTGGTAAATCGCCTGCGGCGTCAACTGGAGGACATCCGCGAACAGGAATTGCAAAAGGCCCTCAGCCGCATGGGTCCGGATCTATCGGCCCGGGAGCGCAAGGTGGTGGAAGCGCTCAGCAAGGGGATTATCAACAAGATCCTGCACACCCCGGTCACCAACCTGCGGGCTCCCCAGCCCCGCCCCCAGCGCCATGTGGCGATCCGGGTGTTGGAACAGTTATTTGAACTCAGCGAGCTGCATCCAGATGAGTGATCGGGCACAACAGAGCCCAGGTTGCTAAGCAAGAGCTGTTTCGTTAAGCACCCTCGACTCAGCTCTACAACAGTTCGTACCGCCTGCAGGCAAAAGGGTCGCGCACTGCTCACTCACTCAAGTACGGTCGGCCGAGCCGTCCACAGCAACCCAAGTTATGAAGCGTGTTCTGGCGATTATTCTCGGTGGCGGTGCCGGCACCCGGCTCTACCCTCTCACCAAGATGCGGGCAAAGCCCGCCGTGCCACTGGCGGGGAAGTATCGGCTTATCGATATCCCGGTTAGCAATTGCATCAACTCGGAGATTAACAAAATCTACGTGTTGACCCAGTTCAACAGTGCCTCGTTGAACCGTCACCTGACCATGACCTACAACCTCTCCGCCGGATTCGGCCAGGGGTTTGTAGAGGTATTGGCAGCCCAACAGACCCCCGATAGCCCCAGCTGGTTTGAGGGCACTGCCGATGCGGTACGCAAATACAAGTGGCTGTTCCAGGAATGGGATGTTGATCACTATGTGATCCTTTCCGGTGACCAGCTCTATCGGATGGACTATGCCAAGTTTGTCCATCATCATATTGCAACAGGTGCCAATCTCACCGTGGGCGCCCTGCCGGTTGACCCAGTGCAGGCAGAGGGTTTCGGCCTTATGCGCACCGATAGCAATGGTGCTATCCAAGAATTCCGCGAAAAGCCCAAGGGGGCCGATCTAGAAGCGATGCAGGTGGATACCCAACTGATGGGGCTATCCGCCGAAGATGCAGCCAATCGTCCCTACCTAGCATCGATGGGGATTTACGTTTTCAGCCGCGATACATTGTTTGACCTGCTGGATACAAATCCCAACGCCACAGATTTT
>CANHSW010000212.1 GCA_947463165.1 Cyanobacteriota bacterium | reverse complement strand
GTGTGGACCGGATTATGGCCGTCGGCCCTGGCGATGTAGATATTGGCCTGAACGGTTTCTCAGCCAGCAATGGCATTGAGCGCATAGAAGCAGCGGCTGGTGTTGGCAGGGTGCGGCTGCTGGGGGGCTGGAATGGAGACATCCTGGACTTCAGCCAGATCGCTTTGGTGGGGGGAAATTTTGTTATTGATGGCTTCTACGGCAATGACACGATCACCGGCAGCAGCAATGCCGACACCATTAGCGGTGGCGGCGGTGATGATCGCCTGATCGGAGAACTTGGCGCTGATCAGTTAATTGGCGGCAGCGGATGCGACACGTTTGTCTTCAATTCAGTTGCGGAGATAGGAATCGCCCTTGGCAGTTCTGACATCATCACCGACTTTGCCTCTCAAGTTGACAAGATTGATCTCGTCAATATTGATGCGAATTTAAATGTCGCCGGCGACCAAGCCTTCCGCTATATCGGTTCAGCGGCATTCTCTCGTGTTGCTGGTCAACTGCGCCTCGCCGATCAAATCCTCTCTGGAGACATCAATGGCGATGGTTTAGCAGATTTCAGGCTGGGATTGACAGGGGTATCTGCTCTGTTGCCTACCACTGATCTCCGGCTTTGATGGGACATCTGCAGGTGAATCATTAGTGCTTGTATTGCTTTACCTAATCGGCTGCGGCTGGGTTTGTCTGGATAGTAGGGGAGCTCTCATTAAGGCTGGATCAGTTTCCGGGGTCTATGTCACTCCCATGATTGACCTCTGAGGCGGAGCAGCGCCAGCCATTGATGGACCTGGACATCGTTGGCCCAGATGGGCTGGCCCTGCCTGAGGCCCACGAACCATTACTGAGCGCCATCACTGCAGCAGCGGCCGACACCGATCGCCATGGTGTATAGCGCCGCTGCTTCGATGCCATGGCGGCAGCCGGACTGCTGGGAAGACCCCTGACAACTCCTGCCCTGCAGCGGGAGCTGGCTGAGCGGCTGTTCATGGCCGATGGCTCGCTCACCTTTTGCTGGCTGCAGCATCAGATGCCTTTGAGGCGGTTGCTCAACGCCGTATCCAGCCCCGAGGCACCGGCGGCCAGCGCCCTGCGGGAACACTGGCTGGAGCAGGTCGCCTGCGGCCAAGCGCTGGCAGGTGTGGCCTTGGCGCATCAGCGCAGGCCTGGGGATTGATCAGTACATTGCTCTTGGCAGTCAAGCCCAGGTTCTAGTTCTGAGGGCATCAGCAAGGACTTCGATGCCTTCGGAAAGGCCATCGAGCTCGATGCCATTGGCGATGAGAGTGTTTTGCAGAGAATCGCGGAAAGTCTCAACTTGCCAGGCCGCATTACAGGCCTCAATGCCCTGTTGCAGCGACTCAAGAAATGCATCTCGCTGATGGCGATAAAGCTGAATCTCCGCCAGATCAAAGTAACACCAGGGGGCATCGGTGGGAGGCGTGGCCTGGGCCTGCCCCCGCCGTAAATTTTCGGCTTTCTCCAGCTCTTCGCTGACGCCCTCCAGATCCAATTTTCCGGTGTTAAGCGCTTCCAACTTCAGGGCATTGAGCAGCGGATAGGGATGACCACCGGAAATCTGCGCTGCATGCGAATACATCTTTTGGGCACCAACTAGATCTTGACGAACATTTTTCAACACGCCGCCCAGCGATGACCAAGCATCAAAATCTTCAGGAATTAGCAGAGTCGCTCTCTGCAATGCATCATTCCCATCGGGCAACCAACCGACCTTCTTTCGTTCAGTGGCTGGAATGATGCGTGCGATCAACCCTTCAACGATACCCCTTTCCTTCCATGCTTCGCCGTAGTTGGGGGCCAGCTTGGTGATCATGGTGAATTCTCCAAGCGCCTCGTAATGCTGGCCCTGGCTCTTCATGGTAAGTCCTAGACGCATGCGGGCGATAATGTTCAGCGGTTCAAATCGAAGCGCAGTCCAGTAGTTGGTTCTCGCCATATCGAAATCACCCAGGCGAATTGCCTCCTCACCTTCACGCATCAACTGCTGAACAAGTTGCTTGCTCCATTGCTCCCTCTGCGCCTGAGGGGACGCCACTGAGGGCTCACTGGGCACTGCGGATTGAGGGGATCCGGATGGATTGTCCGGCGACACTGACGGTGCAGGGGGAGCATTGGCTGGCGTCGTGGCCGGTAATGGAGGAGCCGCCCACTGGGCTCTCAAGGCAAGGCGGACCGGGCTGTCCAGACGATTGCGCCGCAACGTCTCGGACAGCACCTGAGTCATGAAGTTGCGTGATTCTTCGACCTTATCCTCTGGTTGGTGTTGATATTCAAAGATCTTGATTGTTCTGATGTCGAAAGGAATTTCATGGCCGGCCTGCCGAAACACTACCGTGCCCGACTCCTGGGCACTGTGACGGGCACCGATTTCATAGAACACGTTGGGGTTTAGGCCACTGATATCAGCAAACGCCAGACGGCTGTACATGATGTATTCAAACATCTCCTGATTGATCGAAGAAGAGAACGCATCCATATCGGTGCGCGCTGGAATAAGCTCCTTGCCTTCAGGTGTTTTGGCCTTGCGAATCGCCGGCTCAAAGATTTCGCTGTAAATTGCGTTGAAGTCGACCTCCTTGCCGCCGACATTCTTCTTGCCGAATGGCATGATCACAAAACAAGTTCTCTCCAGCTCGGCCATTCGCTCCGACGCCTGCTGAGCATGGTTGTTCCATTGAAGATCCATGGTACGACAACGGAATGACGGAGAAAGACGACTGGCCAAAAACCAGGCAATCAGCTTTCACTCTAGGACTGCCAAAGAGACTTAGGAAGGGGACCATCTGTTCATTTCATCAACCGACACGATAAAGACCCCACCCGCAAGCGGCAGATTCAAGTGGTTTCGTCTTCCCAACCCATGAGGAGAACAGACACTCCAGAAGGAGCGGCAAAATCCAGGCAGCCATCCCTTCACCCTGGCCAATAGCGTCGCGAGGAGGAACGTGCGCATCCGATGTTTCGAGTTGCTCAGATGTCTGTCGCTGCTGGATCACTACAGGCTTCCTGAAGCCGGTGGCATCGAGACTGATGGGGCTACCCAACAAACCGCCGATCGCTTGGCGGGAAGAGCTGGCTCCCGCCTTGCGATGGCTCATCAACCAGTGCGCCCCAAGACTACGACCGTATGCGGAGGGCCTTGCAGGATTGTTCCCTGCAGCTGCAGCCGTTGATGGTGAGATTGGCGACGATGCCTCGCCACGACAATATTTATGACACGCTGATCCCAGACCGGGCCGAAACAAGCTGTTGGTGGAGCAAGTACGCCCTCACCCCTCCTCGCCTACCAGCAGCGGCTTCAGGGCCAGCGCAGCAGCCACGGGCCGCTTCGGGGTGTTCCTCTCCTATGCCCGCTCCGACGGCGAGGCCTTCGACGACGGCATCCTCTGGACCACCCTGGGCGATAGGCCCGCCTTCAAAGACGCCGAAGACGCCGCCACCATCCTGGCGGAACGGCTGGAGGGCAAGAACTGTCTGATCGTGATCGACGACGTCTGGGATCCGGCCCATCTTGACCCCTTCCTGCGCGGCGGCACGAGCTGCGCCCGGCTGATCACCAGCCGCCTGCTGCAGGTGGCCACCGAGGTGCAGGCCAAGCGGCCGAGCTGGTCGCCCTGGGCAGCAGCGAGGCTGAGGCCCTGGCAACCATCCTTGACGACCTCGCCGAGGGCGGCATCACCAGCTGGGATCGCGACTCCCCCAGCGACCGCAACGCCGCCGTGGCCCAGACGCTGCAGCTCAGCCTCAAACGACTGACCACTGCAGAGCAGGCGCTTTAGAAGAAGCTGACGGTGTTTGCGGAAGACGAACCGATCCCGCTGCAGGTGGCCTGGGAGCTTGGGGGACTGGGCGGCAGCAACAGCCGCCGCCTGGCGGTGCTCCCCGATGGGCGGCTCGCTTCAGGGGATGGCGATGGCACCATCGAGCTGCGGGATCCAGCCAGCAGCAAACAAGGATCAAGCCAGCTGCTGTTCGTGGCCGACGCGGCCATCACCGCCCTGGCCTTCCTCCCCAATGCCTCGCTCCTGGTAGCCGACGATGCCAGCGGCAGATTGCACTGGTTGCGCCTGCCTGGGCCTTGAGCCAGGCGCCCATGCATGTTTCGCTCACCAAGAAGATAGTGCTCACGGTGATCGATATCCTCGAAACCGTCGACTTCCACACCGAAGAGCTCCGCCCAGAAGACTTTGTGTTTGAGGGCTACAACGGCGTCATGTGAGTGAAATCGGGTGGCCCGCCGGCCGGCACCGGATGCGGCGGCTTGGCACCGCTCACTCGCTGATTGCCTTGGTGCGCATTGCCGCCTCAAGGCTCTTGGTATCTTCAGCAGACAGCTGGGGCCGATTTAGTTTGATCGTCAGCTTGTTGAGCGTTCCAGTGAACCGGAATGGGGGCTGATAGTCGGCGTCGTTGACGCCGGTGAGGGTGTCGGAGCCGATGTCGAAGCTCTCATCCCACTGCAGGGTCATCGGCAGGGTTTTGGCCATGGTTTTGGTGGCCACCACCTTGCCATCCACCTTGAGACTGCCGATGCCGGGGCCGCCGACACCGCTGAAGTTGTTGAAGGCCAGGGTGCCCGCCCCCTTGCCTTGGTATAG
>CANHSW010000211.1 GCA_947463165.1 Cyanobacteriota bacterium | reverse complement strand
TCCCATAGCGCCACCTCTTGTTCCACCTGCATTAGCAGAGTTTCGCAGCGGGCGGCATAACTTTGGGCTCTACTAAACAGACCAGTCATTGATTCCACATCGAGATCGCTGGCCTGGAGCTGAGCCAGGGTCAGCTCCAGGGCCATGCGGGCTTCGCCATAGCTCAGATCGGCGGCGATCGATTGCTCTGTCTCGGGATCTGAAATTGGCTGTTTGGTTTTGCTTTCGGTTTTCGCCTTGCTTTGTTTTGGCTTTAATTTGCTGGATTCGCTCTGATCTTTAGGCCGACGCCGGCCTACCTTGGCTGCAGGCGGCTCAGCCGCAGATAGCTCAGCTGCTGGTTCAATTGTCATAGGCAGCTCAGCCGCTGCTGCAGTGCCTGTGGATGTAATGGCTGTTGGTGAGATGGTTGTGGTGGCTGCTCCTGCGGTGGCTGGCGTGACGGCAGCGGAGTTGCTGGCCGTCGCTGGTTCGTCGGGGCCTGCCTCCCTGGGCAAATTGGGATTACGGCTTGGGGCCATGGGTTCAGCGTGGGCTTGGCATGGTGGGATAAATCTGACGCAGTTCTGTTTCCGCGCGGCCATCTGCTAATTGCACTTCCAGCATCTCTCCTGGCTGCAGCTGCGTCACCGAGCGCACCAGCTGCCCCTGGCCATTGCGCACCAGGGTGAAGCCCCGTTCCAGCAATTGCTGGGGGGACAGGGCCTGCAGCAGCCGCTGGGCCTGCTGCAAATCGCGTCGCTTGGCGGCTAGCAGCACCATTGGATGCACAGCCAGCAGCCGCTCCCGCAGCTGGCGCAGTTGGTGCCGCTCGGCGCCCAATCGCAGCGACACCAGCCTGGCGAGTTGTTGGCGATCCTGCCTGAGGCTGGCCAGGGCCGCCCGGCGGTCGGGGAGTAGGGCCACCATGGCGGCGGTGGGGGTGGCGGCGCGGTAATCGGCCACCAGATCGGCAATGGTGATGTCATCCTCATGGCCCAGGCCAGTCACCACCGGTAGGGGACAGCGGGCCAGAAGTCGGGCCAGGGCCTCTGAGTCGAAAACCGCCAGGTCTTCGCGGCTGCCGCCGCCTCGGGCCAGCACTATTGCCTCGACGCCCTCGGCTCCGGCTCGGCGCCAGGTGGCCTCCAGGGCCTGGCAGATGCGTTGCTCCACCTGGCCTTGCACCGGTATCGGCACCACCAGCAGGCGGGTGCTGGGCCAGCGTTCAGCGGCGGTGCGCAACATGTCCGCCAGGGCCGAGCTGGGCACGCTGGTGAGCAATGCCACCCCCCTGGCCGCCGCTGGCAGGGGACGCTTGCGGCTTGGTTCGAACAGTCCCTCGGGTTCCAGTCGTTCCTTCACCTGCTCGAATTGCCGCAGCACGCTGCTGAGACTGGGGCGGACGTCCAAAACCTGGACGCTGAGGTTGGCGCGGTTGGCCCAGAAGTTGAGCTTTCCCACCACCACCACCCCGTCACCGTCTTGGGGCAGGTAACTCAATTTGGCAATTTGGGAGGCCCAGATCACCGCATTGATAGAAGATTGCTGATCCACCAAGCTGAGCCAGAGATGGCCCTTCTTCAGTTGGGGCCGGCTCACGGTGGCATCCAGCAGAAACCGCGGCGCAAAGCCCCGTTCCAGCAGGTTGGCGATGGATTGGTTCAGGGCTGTCACGTCGTAGCGCGGCATACCCCCATCCCGCCCGGCCAGCGAGCTGTTCAGGAGCCTGGCGCCCAGCTGCCCATCCAGCGCTGCGCTGGCCATCAGTTTTGCAGTTGTCGGTAGCAGAGCCACCAGTAGATGCACACCACGGCGCCGATCAGGGCCAGCAATTGGCCGATCGGGTGATCGAGGCGGAACAGGGCGGAGCCGGTGATCACCAGGGCCGAGCTGAGCAGCCGGGCACCGTCGCGGCGATTTTTGACGAAGTAGCGAGCCAATCCTTGCTGGCGAGGTTTTTTATTTTGTCAGCTGGAACGCACCTCGCCCCTGGGACCTGCCCCCTTTGAGGTGAACCCTTTTGCTGGGGCATCGCTTACACAGCTGTTGGCAGCGCCTCTCCAGCTTGCTGCTGTTGGGCCCCCGGCAGCTGCATCAGTTTCCCCAGCTGGTGCAGCAGAGGTGCTCCAGTTTTGTTTCGTTGGCCAATTATATAGCTACAATGCTGCAGCTAAATATTGTAGCCAAATGTGGTCGCCAAGTGTTGTCGCAAAATGTTGTCGCAAAATGTGGTCGCATAGCTCAGGGGTGGAGGGTTGTTCTAGATTGTTTGGATTGGCCGGCTAGCATTAGGTGGGTATTGGGAAACTTCCAAATGGCAACGAGAGCCATGGCCATGGGCCGGCATTCATGGGCCAGCATTCATGGGCCAGAACCAATGGGTCAGAACCCATAGGCAAGCTCCATAGGCCAACTCCATAGGCCGGAAGCCATTATCTAGCGCTCATGGGCTATCGCCAATGTGCCAGTTCTCATGGGTCAGAGTCCATAGGCCAGTACCCATGGGCCGCGATATTGATAGTCAGCGCTCATGAGCCAGTATCTATCGCTCAGTCCCCATGGGGCAAGGTAGCCGTGATGCTGCAAAGGCGCTCAGCTGCTAGGGACTCGGAAATGGCGATTTTTCATGGTTTCGCCAGCAGGTGTGTGCCAGGAATGCATGCAAAAATTGTTTGTTTTCTGCTCGTGAAGAATTGCGCAGCAGTTTCCTCTTTGGCCTGTCTAGGTTACTCAGGGGCTCCCGGGCCCTGCTGTGGCTTTGGCTGTTGTGGCTTTGGCTTTTGATCTGTTGTTTTCAAGGTTTCGCCCTGTGCTGTCGCCCGTCTCTCGCCAGCAGTTGGAACAGCACCTGGGGGCTCCGCTGCCCCAGGATCCCCAGCTGGTGTTGGTGACCGATCTCGATGGCACCCTGCTGGGGGGCTCGCTGGCCTGGCGGCGGCGCTTCTATGCCTGGCTGGCAAAGGAGCGGCAGCGGGTTTTGCATGTGTTCTGCACCGGTCGCGACCTGCAATCCGTGGCCCGAGTGCTGGCGTCGGATGCCAGCCATGGACTGGCGGCCCCCCATCTGGTGATCGGTGATGTGGGCTGCACGGTGGCCTGCGGGGTCAGTTTGGCCCTGGTGCCGCCAGCCATGGAGCCAATTGAGGCCCTTTGGGCCGGCAAGTCGGAATTGCTGAGCCAGCTACTCGTGGATGTGCCTGGGTTATCACCGCAGCCGATCAGCGTGGATCGGCGACTGGCCTTTTCCTATGATCCAGATTCATTTGATTCGGCCCTGATCGCTCGCATAGAGGCCCACGGGGTTGACTGTTTAATCTCCGACGAACGCTATTTCGATGTACTGCCGTCTGGAGTGAACAAGGGCTCCACCTTGCTTGCCCTACTGGATTGGTTGCAGCTGGACCGTCAGCGGGTGGTGACTGCCGGTGACACCCTCAATGATTTGGCCATGTTTGAAACTGGCTTGGCGGGAGTGATGGTGGGTAATGCAGAGCCGGCGCTGCAGTTGCGATTACCAGATTTGCCCCACACTTATTTAGCAAGGGCCCAGGGCTGTGAGGGGATTGTCGAGGGCCTTATTCATTTTGGTTTTGGCTATTTGCTCGGCGACATGCAAGCAGAGCTGTAGGGATGAGTGGTTTTTGGATTGGTTCTACGTTTGTGCCTGCCGCGCCAGCCGGGCCTTGGTGAAGGCTGTGGCTATTGCCTGGCGAGGATCTTCCGGCCAGGGGTGTTTTGGATAGCGCCCCCGCAGTTCCCGGCGCACCTGGGCGTAGCCGTGATCCCAGAAGCCGCCCAGATCCTGGGTGATGGCTGCCGGTTGACCAGCGGGGGTGAGCAGGTGCACAGTCACCGCCAACTGCCCATCCAGCAGGGTGGGGGTGTGCCGCAGGCCGAACATTTCCTGCAGTTTCACCGCCAGCACCGGCCGCTCGCCGCTGTAGTCCAGGGGCACTTGGCGGCCCGATGGCACGCTCAGCCGGCTCGGCAGCAACCGATCCAGCTGCCTTCGCTGCTCCCAGGGGGCCTGGCGCCAGAGGGCCTCGTCAAGATCCAGGCGCTGCAACTCATCGAGGCTGCCGATTCCCTCTAGGTGGGGAGCCAACCACTGGTCCAGCGTCTGCAACAGATCCTTGGACTCACTGGCGGGCCAGGGGGCTCCCAGTAGACGGTGGGCCAGCTGCAGGCGGCCCTGGAGCTGGCGGCGTTCCGGCGTCCAGGGCAGCACCGCCAGGCCCCGTTCCCGCAGGCCAGCCAGCAGGGACGCCTGCACCGCCTCCCGATCCCCTGCCTGGGCAGGGCCACTCCAAACCCGCCGCTCCAGCACCAGGGCATCGAGCCGCAGCAGCTCTTCTCGGCGTACCCGGCCGGTGGCGCCATCCCAACTGGCCAGCCGTTCGCGACTGATTCCTGCCTCTGCCGCCAGCTCCAGCACAGCGCTGCGATCGAGGGCCAGGGCCAGTTGAATCCTGGCCTCCGTTGCCTGGCAATAGGCTGCCTGGCCATCGGCGCTGGCCACCGCCAGGGCTTCGCAGTGGGCTAGGGGATCGCTGGGGTGAAGCTTGGCGCCGCGGCCGCTGCGCATCAAAAATCGACCGGCTTGGCCGTCGCGATTCAGGGCCAACCGCTCCGGATAGGCCTG